>JACMQJ010000674.1 GCA_014377055.1 Candidatus Sericytochromatia bacterium | reverse complement strand
TTTTTTAAAATATGCCACGGATGTGATACTTCAGAAAGATAATATCCAGTTTTTTCACCAGTATCACCTTTTTTATCGTGTGATGTGACTACAAATAAAACTTTTTTCATTTTTAAATCCTTTGCATTAATTGGTAATATCGAAAATAAAAATACTAATGGAAGTATCTTTTTTAAATTAATTTTCATAAAACCTATTAAAATTTATTATAAAGTACAAAACAATTATAATATTAGTTATTAGACTTATATATTTGTATAAAAAATTTTATGGATAAAAAAATAAATTTAGAATGGTATAGAACCTTTAAAGAGATATATCAATGTCAAATTATTACAGAGGCTTCCAATAAATTAGGATTAACACAATCAGCTGTTAGCTTACAACCGAGTAATTTTGAAAAAGTCTTAAATAAAAAATTATTTGATAGAAACCAAAGAAAAATGATACCAACTGAGTATGCTAAAATTTTTTATTATCAAGTAGTAGATCTAATAGAAAAACTTGATAATATACAAACATTAACCTTAGAAAATAATTCAAAAGTAATAAATGTTGGGTGTCCTCATGATTTTTTTGATTCATTTTTAATTGATAAGATAAGCCACTTTGACTTTAGAATAAATATTTATTTTAGGTTACAAATAAAAGCTTAAATCAAGATATTTAAATATAGTAATAGAAAAATATATAGCTTTTAATAAATATTTTGAGTATAAAAAAGTTTTTAATAATATTATATCGGTTTTTGAGCTAATTTTATCACTTTATTTTCATTATAAAGACCATAAAAACTCAATATTAGAGATATAGCGATTAAACCTATTACAAAATGAAATGTATTATGTAAAGCTGTTACTTGTGCTTGAATAGGTGCTTTTGTTAAATTATCTGAAAACTGTGCTGATGAATAAAAAATAACTAAATGAGCCCATAAAGTTCCTAATGTTGCATTACCCATAATTTGACCTAATGTCCTAGTACTGGACAAAAGACCTGAAGCTATTCCTAATTGATTTTTGTTAACTGAACCCATGATCGCACTATTATTAGGTGATTGAAATAATCCCATACCTATACCTATAGGTAAAAACCTAAATATATAGCCTAACATTGTTGAATTTTGATCTAACGTACTAACAGCAGTATATCCACCCAAAATTAAAATTAATCCTAGCATAGATATTTTTCTCGATCCAAATTTATCTGATAATGATCCTGAGATTGGTGCTGTAATACCCAAAGCAACAGGCACTACTCCTAGTAACATACCAACTGTTCTTGTACTGTAACCCAAAACATTTTCTAAATAAAAAGGCATTAATAATATTGAGCCTGACGTAGCAACAAAAGTTGTGAATCCTGAAATTAAATTAATTGAAAAAACCTTATTATTGAATAGCTTTAAATCTAACAAAGGTTGAGCGATTTTTCTTTCTGTAATAAAGAATATGGATAAAAAAATTATTGCCGAAATAAATAATAAAAAAGGAGCAAATATTGGCAAATTTTTAACTTGGCTGGTTGTTAATGCCAAAAGAAGTGAAGCTAATCCTAAAAAAAGAGTTATAGCCCCAACAAAATCAAATTTTTGCCTTCCAAGACCAGGAATAGAAGGAATATATTTTAGAACCATCAAAGATCCAATAATACCAACAGGTAAATTAACAAAAAAGACCCAATGCCATGTAAGTTTTGATAAAATAATACCCCCAAGTAAAGGGCCTGTAACTACTCCAAGAGAAACAATTGAACCAATAACACCAAGAGCTTTACCTCTTTCTTTGGCAGGAAAACTCTCTGTAACTATAGCTGTCCCTAAGCCCATAATCATTGCAGCTCCAACAGCTTGTATTATTCTAAAAGCGATTAAAGACTCTACATTCCAAGCAAACCCACATAAAACTGATGATAAGGTAAAAACTATATAACCAGATAAATAAATAGTCTTTTTTTTGAACATATCAGCTAAACGACCTACACTGATAACAGATGTAGTAACGACAAGTAAATAAGATAAAACAATCCATTGAACAGTAGCAAAATTTGTTTTTAACTCACGTACAAGAGTAGGTAATGTAATGTTAACGATACTTCCGTCAATAGTCGCTAAAAATACGCCCATAGCAACAGATGCCATTATGTACCATTTATTAGTAAAATCAGGCTCATTAACCTCTCTGCTATCTATAGTTTTATCCATTAATTCTTAATCCAAAATATTAAATACCAACAATACATTATCCAATATATTTATCTTTAGTTGTGAGCTTGATATTAATTTAATCTAAATTGCTTAAACAAAATTATTTGCAAAGAATTTTTATCTTAAGAAATTAAGGTAATTTAGAGGTATTTTTTGTGATATTATCCTAGATACAAATTATTTAGATTATAAAAAAATAAATATCAATTTAGAACAATGAAAATAAAAAATATTTTACTAGGATTATCAGCTTTTTTAGCAATAAGTATTAGTAGTGCTAATGCTACTCCCAACGCTTATGTTACTTTTCATACTTCCAAAAATTATCTTGTTCATATCAATAATGGTTATACAGCTTTAGAAATGTTAAATTATCCCTTAGCTCTCAAAGAATTTTTGACTGCAAAATATATTGATGATGAGCTATCAGCATCTTATGAAGGACTTGGAAGAGTTTATGAAATAACTAAAAATTATAATCAATCATTAAAGAACTATCAAAAAGCTTTGGATTTAATATCGCCAAAGTATGCACAAGATATGGTTAGCAAAATAAATCATTATCGAGCTAATAAAGAAGTAAAAAATACGTTGGCATTGTATAAAATTATTTTATCAATAAGACCAGAAGCAGGTCTACAAGTATTGTATGGCGATCAAAATAAAAAAGAAAAGAATTGGCAAAAAGCATTAGTTAGCTACCAAAGAGCTTATGATTTTCAAGAAAATCCTCAAGGCTATCTTAGGTATTTAGAAATAAAATATCCCAATAAAGAATATGAAAGATATTTGGTAAACAAATACATACAAAAAAATTTAAGTTATCCTGAGGCACATTTTAAAGCTGGCTTGGTTAATCTTGATAAAGGAAATTATTATAATGCAATCAACGAATTTTCCAGAGCTAATAGCCAAATAACTATACCTGATTATGAAAATAAATATACCTTTTATTTAGCAAAATCTTACTATAAACTTGGTGTTTCTAACATTAATAAACCTGTAGCATCACCTCTAAATAAAGCAATAATTTATTTTGATAAATATCTAAAGATTCAACCAAACAGCTCAGAAGCCTTGTTTAGTTTAGCTAATAGCTATTTTTATAAAGATATTGCCAATTCTAACTCATTTAATAAACAATTAGAACAAACTGAAAAAGAATTTGAAAAAGTTCAAAAACTACCAATTCAAGATCCTGAATATCTTGATAAGAAAAAAGATTTAAATATTATTTTGAATAAAAAGTATAATTCTAATTTTTTTGAAAAAACTTTAGAAACCTTAGAAAGAATAAGATCATTAAAGAGTTATGATCCAGGAGTTTATTATAGCTTGGGTAATACATATTTTAAAAAAGGTATGATGTCTAAAGGTTTTTATGATCATTACAAAAATATGAATTCTGAAAAATCAGCTTCAAGAGATAAAACTTACAGCTATTTTCAAAGCTCTATTGAGCAATATAAAAAATATATAAATAAAAATCCAAAAAACAATGGATTAGTTTTTTATGATATAGGTATTGTTTATTATCAAAGCTCTAAGTTAGAGCCAAATAGAACTATATTGCCAATTACAGAAGAAAACGCCAAAGAATACGAAAGATGGGGTCCAAAATTTTATAAAAGAGATATGTTAGGTCATTCAATTGCTAATTTTAAAAAGTATCTAAATTATTATCCTCATGCTAAAAATTCAGCCGAAATTAGTAATCTGATGAGAGAAATGCAACTTGCTATGATTGCTGTTTGGTAAAATAGATCAATAATCATTGCAATAACTCCAATGATATAATTATAAAAATAATCTAAAAATAAATATCAAATAAAAAATGAACGAAGAAAAAAGAAATCTTTCTGAGAGAGACATTTGTACCAGATATATAACCCCTGCTATCGTCAAAGCTGGCTGGGATAAAAAATTTCGTGAAGAAGTTTCCTTTACTGATGGAAAGATCATAGTCAGAGGAAGCTTATTAACCAGAGGAAAGAAAAGAAGAGCTGATTATATCCTTTATTACAAAGATAATTTACCAATAGCTGTAGTTGAAGCAAAAGATAACAATCATACTGTTGGTGATGGTATGCAACAGGCATTAGATTATTCCAGAATCCTTGAATTACCATTTGTTTTAATGAAACGCATAAATAATAAAATTAATTAGCTCCAGAGGTAACCTTTAAACCAATTATTGAAAATAAAAGTAATACCAAAAATATCATTCGAGCTAAAGTTACAGGCTCTTTAAAAAGAATTATTCCTAGAATAGATGCACCAGCTGCACCGATACCAACCCAAACAGTATAAGCTGTACCGATAGGTAACGTTTGTGTCGCTTTAGCTAGTAGATAGACACTGATAATCATTGCAATAATAGTGAGAGTGCTTGGTATTATCTTAGTAAATCCATCTGAATATTTTAAACCAATTGCCCAACAAGTTTCCATGATACCAGCAATTGCTAACATAACCCAAGCCATAATATATTCCCTAATTTATCCATAATTTTAAGACACTGTCGCCAAAAAGTTAATTATAATATGAATAAAAATACCTGTGTAAATACTTTTTGTTTTATAACGCAAATACCCTAAGACAAATCCAATCATGGTTGTGTAAGCTACTTGAAAAAGAGTAAAATTTGGCTCTACTGTAATATTAGAGATATGCCAAGCACCAAATGATACAGCACTAAAGATAATTGTCCATATCATAATTATTTTTTCATTATCAGTAAATATATCTTTTAATACCTGATTAATCCAAGTAAAAAATGCACCTCTAAAAATAAGCTCCTCACCTATAGGAGCTAAAATAAAAACTTGCCAAGTCATGCCATGAAAAGGAGTTGTTGGACCTGTCTTTAGATAAGTTAAAATGGGTACAATAATTATTAAAGTCCAAAGTAGACATATTTTCCAATATTCTAAGGTTTTGGCAGGCAATAAGCCATAGTTCTTTGGATTGTAAAATGTCGCTAGTAATCCAACCAATACAGGATAAGTATAAAAAATAGTTGTATAAGTATCTGTATCGGCACCAACAAAATATTTTTTCCAAATAAAATTAGTATATACAGAGCTAAAAAATGATAACGTAATGCTTATTTTGATACATATAGCTATCAAAATAGAACATTGTATATACTTTTTCAAAATTATTATCTTTATCTAACTATAAAGGAATATTACCGTGTTTTCTTTTTGGTCGATCTACCCTTTTTGTTTTCGTCATTTCCAAACCTTCTATTAATCTTATTCGAGTTTCTGAAGGCTCAATAACATCATCAAGATAACCTCTTTCAGCTGCTACATAAGGATTAGCAAATTTTTCTTTATATTCTTCCACTAATATATCTTTTTGATTAATATCATTGGCTAATTCTTTTCTAAAAATAATACTAACAGCTCCTTGTGTACCCATTACAGCTATCTCAGCACTAGGCCAAGCATAGTTAAGATCTGCTCTGATATGCTTACTACACATAACATCATAAGCTCCTCCATAAGCTTTTCTGGTTATAACGGTTATTTTTGGTACAGTAGCCTCAGCATAAGCGTATAATAATTTTGCTCCATGCGTGATAATACCCCCTTGCTCTTGTGACTTACCAGGTAAGAATCCAGGCACATCCACAAAAGTAATAATTGGTATATTAAAAGCATCACAAAATCTAACAAATCTTGCTGCCTTGATTGAAGCATTTATATCAAGAGTTCCAGCCAAAGCTTTTGGCTGATTTGCAACTATACCAACTGATTGCCCATTTAATCGAGTAAATCCGATTAACATATTTTTGGCATAATCTTCTTGTATTTCAAAAAATTCACCATTATCAGCTATTTCAGTTATTACTTCTAGCATATCGTAAGGTCTATTTGGATTTTCAGGAATAATCGAGTTTAAAATGCTAACATCTCTGTCAATAGGATCGTCACATTCAATCACTGGAGGTTCATCAAGATTATTGGAAGGTAAAAAACTTAATAGATATTTTAGATGTTGTATACATTCAGCTTCGGATGGATATTTAAAATGAGCCACCCCACTAATTTTGGTATGTGTATCAGCTCCACCCAAGTCATCAAAAGATATTTCTTCACCAGTAACAGCTTTTACTACGTCAGGGCCTGTAATAAACATGTGACTAGTTTTTTCTACCATAAAAATAAAATCGGTGATCGAAGGTGAATAAACAGCACCACCAGCACAAGGACCAAGTATTGCTGATATTTGTGGTATTACACCAGATGATTGAACATTTCGATAAAATATTTCTGCATATCCAGCTAAAGCGATTACACCCTCTTGTATTCTTGCACCACCTGAGTCGTTAAGACCAATAACAGGTTTACCATTTTTTAAGGCTAAATCCATTATTTTACATATTTTTTCAGCAAAAGCCTCACCAAGAGAGCCTCCAAACACAGTGAAATCTTGAGAAAAGACATATACTTGTCTGCCATCAACTTTACCCCAGCCTGTAATAACCCCATCACCAAGATATTTTTTATTTTCCATATCAAAATTAGAACAACGATGAACCATAAAACGATCAAATTCGACAAAACTTCCAGCATCTAATAATAAATCTATTCTCTCACGAGCTGTTAATTTACCTTTTGCATGTTGTCTCTTAACTGCTTCCTCACCTCCGCCAACCTGACCCGCTTTTTTTAGCTCTCTAAGTTTTTCAATTTCTTTCATAGATTTATTTTTTACTCAACAATTTATATTTTTATTAGATTATAACTTGTTGAAAATAATAAAGACAATATTGTTTGATTAAGTATATTGAGTTATTATGTTTCTTTGGATTATTAGAGGAAATATACAAAAATACATGAAACAAACAGGTTATTACAGATTCCCAACTATTGCAAATGAGAATATTATTTTTATCTGCGAAGACGATTTATGGAGTGTTACGACAAAAGGTGGAATACCAGTCAGATTAACGTCTAATTTAGGTGAAATAACTAGGCCACAATTATCGCCTGACGGTAAATGGGTTGCTTTTACAGGAAGAGAGGAGGGCAATCCTGAAGTTTATTTGATGCCTGCTGATGGTGGTCAAGAAAAAGTCCTTACATTCTTAGGTTCTGGAACTAGTGTTGTTGGTTGGACAAGTGATAGCAAAAATATTTTATTCACTAGTAATTATGGTCAACCTTTTGCTCGTATCTCAAAAATTTATCAAGTAAGTATCGAGGGTGGATCACCTGAGTTACTTCCTGTTGGTCATGCTCATAATATTTCTTATGGTGCAAAAGGTGGAACTGTTCTTGGTATTCATACAACCGATCCTGCAAGATGGAAACGTTACAGAGGTGGTACTGCTGGAGTTATTTGGATAGATACCAAAGGAAAAGGTGAGTTCAAAAAACTAATCGATCTAAAAGGAAATCTGGGTTCACCAATGTGGGTTGGTGACAAAATATATTTTATCTCTGATCATGAAGGAATCGGTAATATTTATTCTTGTACTCCAGAAGGAAAAGACTTAAAAAAAGTTACTGAGAGTAAAGAATATTTTGTTAGAAATGCTTCAACAGATGGCAAAAAAATAGTTTATCATGCTGGTGGTGAAATATTTGTTATCGATCCAAAGACCTCTAAAACGAGCAAAGTTGATATTGATTTTCATAGTCCAAAAGTACAGTTAAATAGAAA
>JACMQJ010000673.1 GCA_014377055.1 Candidatus Sericytochromatia bacterium | reverse complement strand
CCATTACTTCTTTCAATGAATCTATCAAGATCTAAGCACACAGGTGTATCCATATCTAAAGGTTGACCAATATTAAACATTTTTTTGTTTGGATCATGCTCATCACCAAAAACTGTTTTGAAATCATGTTCACTAGCGTCACAAACATTAGAAAAATGACTTGGTATGGTTTTTACAGGTCTAAGCTCTTCTTCACTTGATTTAGTATTGCGTTCGATCATTAACATTGGCTGTAATTTGACTGTGCCAAATGTACCAATACCATTTAAAATTTCGGAGGTAAAATCATCATCTGTTGGAGGATCAAGTAATATTTTGGGGTTGGAAGTACCAAGGCTAACATCTGTCAGCATACAAAAAAATCTATTCTGTCGACCTTCAACAACAACAAATTTACCAACTCTAACTTCTTCAACTGAATTTGATGAACTTAATCTCATTTCTAGTCCGCCAGAAAGCGAACCTTGAGTAATAACACCTAGATTTTTTTTACTCAGTTTACACACCCCTGAAATTTATTACATTTAAAAAAATTATAGCATGAAAATACTTAGACTACTTGTTTTGAGCATTAAATAAGATATTATTTTAACAGGATATTTTTGAATAAAATTAAAAGTACCAAAAATTAGTTAAGATAGCCTAATTAGTCATATATAAAACTATATTGACAATTTTATGAGATTTAAAATCAAAACATTAACAAATATAGATATTTATTAACATACAAGTTAACAAAGTATACTTTAGGTTAAGAATAAGTTATCATTTATAGGTTGAATTATAAAAAGACATGAAAAATATATGAAAAAATTAAATTTTGCTGAATTGAATCTATCAAAAGAGATCCAAAAAGCAATAACAGATATGGGCTTTGAAGAAGCCTCCCCTATACAATCAGAAGCAATTCCCCACTTACTAGAAGGCAAAGATGTAATTGGTCAAGCTCAAACAGGTACGGGTAAAACTGTCGCTTTTGGTATTCCCGCATTAGAAAAAATTGATCCTAAAATTAATAAATTACAAGTACTAATACTATGTCCAACTAGAGAATTATCAATTCAGGTTGCAGAAGAAATAATAAAATTAAGTAAATATATGAAAGGGGTTTTTGTACTCCCTATATATGGTGGACAGTCTATTGATAGACAGTTTCAAGGATTAAGAAGAGGGCCTCAAATTGTTATAGGTACCCCAGGTCGTGTAATCGATCATTTAGAAAGAAAAACTTTACAACTTGATAATGTTAAAATGTTTGTTCTTGATGAAGCTGATGAAATGCTAAATATGGGCTTTGTTGAAGATATAGAACATATTCTTGAAACAGTTCCAGAAGATAGACAAACAGTCTTTTTCTCTGCAACTATGCCAAAACAAATCCTTGTATTAACCAAAAAATATCAAAATAATCCTGAATATGTTAAAGTTGTTCATCAAGAATTAACAGTACCAAATATTGAGCAATTATACTTTGAAGTAAAAGATAACAATAAATTAGAAGCTTTATCAAGACTAATTGATGTTTATAATATTAAACTTGGTCTTATATTTTGTAATACAAAAAGAAAAGTTGATGAACTTGTCGAAATGCTTCAAGCAAGAGGTTACTCTGCTGATAGTATTCATGGAGATATGCGTCAAGCTCAACGTGAACAAGTAATGAAAAGATTTAAAGGTGGAAATATTGAGCTTCTTGTAGCTACTGATGTGGCTGCTAGAGGTATTGACGTAGAAAATATTGAAGCTGTTTTTAATTATGATATTCCTTATGATGAAGAAGCTTATGTTCATAGAATCGGTAGAACTGGTAGAGCTGGTAAAAACGGTAGAGCATTTAGTTTTGTTTCTGGTAGAGAATTATATAAAATTAAAGAAATTCAAAAATATGCAAAGACAAAAATAACTCTTCAAAGAACTCCTACTCTTAATGAAGTAGAAGAAATGAGAATTAGCTCATATCTTGAAAAAATAAAAAATTCTGTTCAAGAAGGTCAGATCGAAAAGTATGTAAATATCATCGAAAGCTTTATTGAAGAAAATGAATTTACTTCAATGGATATTGCTGCTACATTATTAAAGATGAATCTTAATTTAAATGAAAAAGCTAAAAGTAATGTAATAGATAGAGAACCTGCTGAAAACAAAAAAATTAGTGGTAAAATGTCAAGATTATTTATTAGTTTAGGTAGATTTGATGGTGTTAGCCCTAAAGATATTCTGGGTGCAATTGCTGGTGAAGCAAACATACCTGGAAAAATGGTTGGTGGAATAGACATCTATGATAAGTTTAGTTTTGTCGAAATACCTGAAGAATATGTTAATGATGTCTTAAATGCTATGAATGACAATCAAATAAAAGGTAAAAAAGTAAATATTGAAATTGCTGAAGAAAACCTAAAAGGTGGTGGCGATAGAGATAGAGGCGGTTCTAGCGATAGAGGAGGTAGAGGCGGTTTTGGTGGAGATAGAAACAGAGATAGAGGTAGTTTTGGATCTGATAGAGATAGAGAACCAAGAAAACCAAGAAATGATGGTGATGAGATTTTTTATGATGAAGGATTCTTAGATAAATTTTCAAAACCAAAAAAAGAAAATGCTGGTGATGAAGAAAGAACAGGTGGTTCAAGCTACTTTGCGGATAAAGAAAGAAGTGCAAGTAGTGAGCCTAGAAAATATGAAAGAAAAGATAGTTTTAGAGATAGACCAAAAAAATCTTTTGATGATAAGCCTAAAAGATTTTCTGACAAAAAAGATACTTTTTCTGATAAGCCTAAATTTGAAAAAAAAGAAACATCTGAAGATGGTGCTGCTTTTCCAGCTCCTGAAAAAAAAGTTAGAAAGAAAAAAGAAGAGCCTTCTTTTGAATTCAAACCAGCCAAAAAGCTTACTGTCAGAAGTACAGTTAAGAAAGCAAAAAGCTAAACTAATTTTCAAATCTTTTAAATTTTAAAAAGATTAGACTGTTGACTAAGAGTATCTATATTCTTAGTCTTTTTTTTATAAAAATTTAGGTATATTTGGATCTTAGTTATGAAGAACGTTACTTTTATATTCTTTGTTAAGTATTGACAAATCAACCATCTTTTCTGAATTATTAAGAGCTAGTTTTTCTTGGTTGGTTTTTTTTCTAGATATATAAACTAAGCCATCATCAACTAATGAACTGTGAAACTTGAATAACAACATAATTTTTTACCCTTTACTTTTAAAACTATATTAACTATTGTAACGCAAAATAACGATATATTGCAAGATACTTTTGAATAAAAATTAATCATTTTTGTGATAAAAGTGCTAAACAATAGATAATGAGAGATGTAGAATAGATATAGACAAAGGCGTCATTTTAAAAGGACATATCTATGACTGAAAAATCAAAATCTAAGGAAAGACCAATATATCTTGATTATCATTCCACAACACCTGTAGATATAAGAGTTGCAGAAAAAGTTATGTATTATATGACTACAGCCTTTGGTAATCCTAGCAGTGTTACTCACTCATACAGTGACGAAGCAGAGGAAGCTATAACTCAAGCACGTAATGATATTGCTGAACTAATAAATGCTTCACCCAAAGAAATAATTTTTACATCTGGAGCTACGGAGAGTATTAATCTTGCCATGTTTGGTTTGATTAAGGACTGTAGCAAAAAATATAAAATTGCAGTATCACCTCTTGAGCATAAAGCTATTCTTGATACTTGTAAAAATCTAAGTAAGAAAAATCTTTCAGAAACTATTTATCTAAAAGTGGACCATAAAGGTCGAATTGACCTTGAAGATTTAGAACAAAAATGTCAAGAAGGAATAGATCTTGTTTGTATTATGGCTGCTAATAACGAAATAGGTAATATTTATCCTGTTAATAAAATAGGCGAAATTACTGATAAATATAATGTCCCTTTTTTATGTGATGCGACACAAGCTGTTGGTAGAATACCAATTAATTTTGAAGAGTCTAAAATAACTTATCTAACTTTATCAGCTCATAAAATGTATGGACCTAAAGGTGCTGGTGCTTTAGTTATTCGCAAAGGACATAGCTTAAATCCAATGTTATGTGGCGGTGGACAACAAAAAGGAATTAGACCTGGAACGCTTAATGTTTCTGGTATTGTTGGGCTTGGTGAATCATGTCGTCTTAGAAATATAGAAATGATGGAAGATGAAAAAGAGATAAAAATAAAGAGAGATGATCTATTAAATTTTTTACAAAAAAATATTCCAGAATTAATTGTTAATGGCGATATAGATAATAAATTATCAGGAAATTTAAGTATCTCTATTCCTAATATTAGTAATTCTGATGTTATCAATAAAGTCAGAGATAAGATAGCTATTTCAACAGGCTCAGCTTGTTCGTCTGGTTTTGAAGGAGCATCTCACGTTTTGACGGCATTAGGTCTTTCATCATCTATAATAGGCGGAACATTAAGAATTGCTATAGGGAAATATACTTCAAATAATGATATAGCTCAGGCTAAAAATATTTTACTTGATTCAATAAAGTATTTACAGAGCAAAAGCTTAGTTAATTCTAAATAATTAAAATTAACAAATTCTAATAGTTATTAGGAATATTATTGTAAGATGGTACAATCTTTAAATTGTATTATTTTATTAAGGTGATAATTTTGACAGCTGAAAACAAATCAGTAAAACAAACATATATGCCATCTATAGTTACTTATGTCACAACCATAATTGCCTTTATTATTGATCAATTAACAAAAGTAATGATTATTTACAATATGCCTGTTAACGTCAATATTAATAATTTGGTTGTAATACCTCCATACCCTGATTCTTATAGGTTTTTACCAATACTATGGTTTAGCCATGTAATAAACCCTGGTGCTGCTTTTAGTACCTTTTTTGGTAGGAAGTATCTATTAATTATTTTTGCACTAGTGATTTCAGCCGCTATCATTTTTTATGAAATTAAAACGTCTAAAAAAAGAGTAACAACATTATCTTTAAGCTTAGGATTTTTATTAGCAGGTGCGTTTGGTAATCTGTTCGATAGAGTTAGACTTGGATATGTTACTGATTTTCTTGATTTAAGATGGAATAATCATAATATTTGGCCAATATTTAATGTGGCTGATATGTCTATCAATTTGGGTATTTATTTGTTGATATTTTATTTCTTTTTTCAAGAAAGTAAAATAAAAAAATCAGATGATTTAGAAGATGATCAAATAATAAAATAAATATT
>JACMQJ010000672.1 GCA_014377055.1 Candidatus Sericytochromatia bacterium | reverse complement strand
ACAAAGTGATATTTCAACAACTTCCTCAACGACTACAGTTGCTCAACTCTTCGCATCTCCTAAGTACAATACTGTTAACAGTGCAGGTTTATATGAAGTTAGTACTCTTGCAACTATTAGTCCAACATTAATTAACTATGTATCTACTCAAACAACAATTAATGCTGACGTTATCTCTTTAGCTGTACAATCAGGAGCATCAACATCTACACTTTATAATATTTTGAACACATTAAAAACTTATACTTCAACTAATGGTATTAGTTACGGACCAAGTGAAAGCCCAATGATTAGAGTAAATGTTTCAGCTTTCATATTGGATAAATATGAAGTTTCAAATGCTGATTACAAGAACTTTATTGATGGTGACGGCTATAATAAACGTGAATATTGGACTGATGCTGGTTGGCAATGGAAAACTAGTAATAACATAACGTTACCACTTTATTGGAATGACTCAAGATACAATCAAAGTACCTTTCCTGTAGTTGGAGTGAGCTGGTATGAAGCTTATGCTTATGCAAAATTTAGTGGAAAGAGATTACCGACCGAAGCTGAATGGGAATTGGCCGCAAAAGGTAATCCTTCAACCGATTATCCATGGAATAATAAATTATTCCCATGGGGAAATGATGATCCTTCAACATTAAATAATGAAGATACTTTGACAGTTGGTGCAGATGGTTCATCTGTTATTCGTGCCAATGGATACTTTGGTGCAGATGGTTCATCTATAGATAACTCAAAATATATGTCTGATGTTAATTCATTTCCTAAAGGAGCTAGCTCTAGTACCTCTGTTAATATGTCTGGTAATGTTTCTGAATGGGTCAACGATTGGTATCAGTATGAATATTATGGCAGAAGTAATACAGAACAAACAAACCCTCTTGGGCCTGCAACTGGAACATTCAAAATGACCAGAGGCGGATCATGGAGTAGTAATAAAAATGAATTAAGAAATACATATCGTGATCAATTTTTACGTCCTGAAAGTAGAAATTTAAATCTTGGTTTTAGATGTGTCAGTAATCAAAACCCAGTTTAAATAAACCATAAATTATTGGAGACTA
Organism: Candidatus Sericytochromatia bacterium; assembly: GCA_014377055.1. Lineage (GTDB taxonomy): Bacteria > Cyanobacteriota > Sericytochromatia > UBA7694 > JACMQJ01 > JACMQJ01. Next base: position 6,924 of record JACMQJ010000672.1, on the reverse strand, counting down.
ATTAAAAAATGAAAATAAATAATTTTTCAAAAATTGCATTATCTTTGGGTTTGGCTATCTCTGTATTTGCCTGTTCTACAAACATGCCGAATACACAAAGCCAAACTAATTCAACAAAAATAGAGAAAAATACTATAGATAAATCTTCAAATGGTATTATTTCGATTAATCTTAATCAGTTATTTAATAACTCTAAAAATGGTTTTTCCATCAAAAGATTTAAATTTGATGATTCAACTATTACAAAAGTAAAAATATCTGTTTATTCAGCGTCAGTAGATACTATAGCAACTAATATTGTTAATGGAGTATTAGTTCCAGAAACATCAAAATTAGTCAATAAAAATGATTTTTCTCAGGTGACATTATCTGTGGCTTCAGGAAACAATAAAGTTGTTGTGATTGAAGGTGAAGATGATCAAGAAAATGTTTTGACAACATTAATGTCAGCAATTAATATAGTTGGTGGTAAAAAAACTACATTAAATGTTAATGCTGGTACTTATCCAACAGCCCGAATCTTAAAAACATTGATGGAATCACCTACACAGAGTGATCGCATACTAGCTTCTAATTTTAATCTTGATAAACTACAAATATTTATTAATGGTTTGACTGGTTATGATGTTAATACTAATACTTATGGTGGTATTAATCCAGCTTTTCTTGATACCAATTTAATTATTGCTCACCTAAAAGCTAACGAGTTAGCTCACACTGGTTCATCCATACCTTTTTATAAAGATGATAATAAAGCAAATTTATTTATAGATTATCCTGGTAGTGGCAATATTCCTGCTATTGATACACAAAAATATGATAATGAAACTAAAGGTAAATTACGTATAACTGTTAAAAATAGTATAGGTGTTATTTTAAAAAATTCAAAAATAACAATTAATGATTTGACATCCGATAATGTAATCAATGCTTCATCAACTGATGACACAACAATTATTGATAATGTGAGTCAGGGTAAATGGTTGTTAAAAGTTACAGCCTCTGATGGTGGTAATACAATATATGCCCAACAAAACGTAATTGTTAGCTCTGGTAATACTGAGCAATCAATTACAATAATTCCAGTTGTAAATAAGTCTGCGAGTGTTGATTTTGATGCACCTGATAATAACTATTATAATGATAACAATATAGATAATATTAATAATGTTCATAATATTCCAGCTCCTACAAGTTTTCAACTTAATGTAGGTTCTAGTACAACTGTTAAAGCTCATGTAACTATGGTGGATAAAACTAAAAATACAAACCTTACATGGACTTCAAGTAATACTAGTGTTGCCAATGTGAGTGGTGGTAGCATATCTGGATTAGCCGTTGGAACAGCTACTATCAAGTTTGCTTCAACAGACGATCCTACTATTTTTAAAACAGTAACGGTAACCGTTTTGCCTGCGACTACAGGTGATGGTCCAACTATTACAAGTTTTTCACCTAATTTTGTTACAACTGGTACTTTGGTTACTATATCAGGAACAAATTTTGATGATTCATTTGCAACAACTACAGCTATTTCATTTAATGGTGTAGCTGCTATTGTAGCTAGTAACAATATCACAAAAACACAAATTAAAGTTTTAGTACCTACTGGTGTTACAAGTGGTATGATTTCTGTTAGTACTTCAAAAGGTAATTATGTTAGTAGAGACATTTTCTTTATTAATTCAGCAACTAATAATACTCCAGCTAATCCATTAGCTAATACTACAGGTATGGTTTATGTACCAGGTAACAGTTTTTATATGGGTAAAGATGGAACTACCACCGATAATTTTTATCCTCGTCATAAAGTAAATGTAAAAGGTTATTATATTGATAGAACTGATATAACCAACAGTCAATTTAATAGTTTTATTCAGGCGGGCGGTTATACCAATAGTAATTATTGGCCAGTTGGAGAAGCGTTAAATTTTAGAGATAGCAATAATTTAAATAATGCTGACGCAAGACCTTCTTATTGGAACGATACTAGGTTTAATAGACCAGATCAGCCTGTAGTTGGTATAAGTTGGTATGAAGCACAAGCCTACGCAATATGGCTTGGTCGTACATTACCAACCGAAGCACAATGGGAATACGCTGCTAGAGGAAAAGATGAAAGATCATATCCTTGGGGCGGGGACTCACCGTCAGGTGCAAATGTTACAACAACCAACTCAAGTACAACCAATAATGTTATAAATACTAATTCAAATAGAAGAGCAAATGGTTACTTTGGTGGAACACTTGGTGATGGTGATGGTTACCAATACAGTAATGAAGTTGGAAAAATTACTGATGGAGATAGTCCATTTGGCTTAAAAGATATGGCTGGTAATGTTTATCAATGGGTAAGCGATAACTATGATGCTAGTTATTATAAAACAAGCCCTATGGATGATCCAAAAGGGCCTAGTTTTGGTGGAAGTCGTGTTTTAAGAGGTGGGTCATGGTATAACCATCCTTATTTCAATAATGATTTGAACAAATTAAATGATTCGTTGTTAAGTTATTCCAGATTCTATAGTTCACCTGCAAATAGAAGTAACTATATTGGTTTTAGAACTACTGTAAGTAACTAAAAATTGATTAAGAAGCTTTGATTATATAAAAATAATTGAGGCTTTTTGTATATAATTACATCCGTATTTAAATACTTTTTGGAGAAAAATATGAATAATAAAATTTATGATATACCTGTTAAAACGATCGATAATCAAGAAAAAACTTTAAAAGAATATCAAGGAAAAGTTTTACTTGTTGTTAATGTAGCTTCTGAATGTGGCTTAACACCACAATATCAGAGTTTAGAAAGTATGTATGAAAAATATAAAGATCAGGGACTGGTTGTACTCGGATTTCCTGCAAATGAATTTGGGGCTCAAGAACCAGGAAATAACGAGCAAATAAAACAGTTTTGTCAAACTAAATTTAGTATAAAATTTCCTATGTTTTCAAAAATAGTTGTAAAAGGAGATGAACAACATCCTCTCTATAAGTATCTCACTGATATGAAGCCTAATGCTGTAGGTAAAAATGATATTTCTCTTTTTACTAATAATGGAAAAACATTTAAGGAATTACTCAAATCACAAGGATTAGTTTCGGGTCAAGCAAAAGATATTTTGTGGAATTTTGAAAAGTTTTTGATTGATCGTCAAGGTGAAGTTGTAGAAAGATTTAATCCTGATATACACCCAGATAATCCTGTGATTATTAATGCTATAGAAAAAGAGTTAAAAAAATAAAACCTATATTAATGAATAATCATCATTTAAATAAAGATTTAGCTACAAATTGAACTAATTACACGAATAAATATTAAAAAATTATTAGTTTTAATTTGTCTTAATTTGTGTAATCTGTAGCTAAAATATTTTTACTTATAAAACTTTTAGAGTGCAGTTTGGTAAAATTTTGTTTAAATAATGATTATTAATAGAAAGTATTTTTATTAATATCATACAAACCATTATGTAATTATTTTATGACTTAGGTAATAAATCATGTCTACAATAAATAGCTCTAACGTGCCATCCAATTCACCTTATGGTAATTTGTCAACTCAAGCCTTTAAAAATCAGACTTTTTCATTAACAAAACCTGAAAATAATAGTTTATTATCATCATTGTCACTTAACTTAGATAATACTTTTTCAGCACCTTCTTTGAAATCGGGGAATGCACCTACAGAATTAAAATTTGACCTTTCTACCTCACCTCTTATAGCTAATAATCCTGCTACAAAAGTAAATACTCCATCTGTACAAAATACAAAAAATATGGACTCAATAGTATCAGAGCTTAGTAAATTGAAAAATAATCCAACTGCTTTTGCCGCTAAAGTAAATGAAATTTTAAAAAATCCTGCTGAGAGATCCTCTTTAATTAGTCATTATGGTCTTAATTCACCAGAAAATAAAAAGGATTTAGGTATCGCAATGTTCCTAGAAGCTGGAGAAGGATTAAAAACTGAAAATATGATGCCTGTAGGTGCTGTTATTTTAAACAGAGCAATATCAACAAATCTCGCACTAGAAGCAAGTGGTAAAAAACAACATGTTTCAATTGCTGAAGTGATTAAAGAAAGAAATCAATTTGCTATTAAAGGATCTTTTAATAGTGCTCTGTCTGGTGGTCGAAAAGATGCTGTTCATTATGGGACATCAACAGGTGTAAAAAATATGGTTGATAATCTTTGTGATGGAAAAGTTGGAAATCATCCACAAGCAGCAAATGCCTTTTTCTTTCAAAGAGGGAGATTAGGACATACATCATTTAGAGCTGGGCTTCATAATTTTAGCCAAACCCCTAGCAAGGCTCAATATATAAATGGTAATTATCTTATTAATCATAATGGTAACCATTACCATAAATAGCTTTTTAGAGAGCTGTCTAAAAAGTTTGTTTTTAACAAAAAAATAGCATTGAGATTTAGTGTTCACGTAGGGATGGTTTAATAAACATCCTCTTTTTTTTATTTTTCTTCTTTTGAATCAGTACTTTGAGAGCCAATCAAACTATTACCATGATTACAAGCAGGATGATCATAAGGCGGTATGTTCTTATTATTTAAAGAAGCAAATTTAAGTCTGTCATACTCTGCTAAATATTGAATACCAAGAGATGGAGAATTTATAATTAAAGTATCTTCATTATTACCAGTTTCAGCTTTATTAGAAAAATTAAATGAGCCTGTAATGACAGTTTGATCATCTATAATAATAGTTTTACTATGTAATAATGCTTGATTACCGTCTCTATAAGTTGGTATCTGTTCATCTTTAAGTGGGTAGTACCAAGAATATTTGTTTATAGAACAACTATCAAAAATACCTTCAACGTTTACACCTTGACGTTTTTTATCGATCATAGCTTGAGCAATATTTTGATCAGTAAAAGCAAAAATCATAAATTTAATACTCTTAGTTGCTTTTTTTATTTCATTAACTACAGCTTGCTGAGTGCCTCCATAAGGAGAAAAATATGTTTTTATTGTTGCATCTCCTACACTTACAACAGGGTTTGGAACTTGACCCGATTCTGGACCAAAATCATTATTAACAAATAATTTAGTAAATTCAGTATTATAATTTGTAGCTAAAGCAACAGATTGAATATATACATTATTGTTGTTATGCTCATAAATTGAGTTGGTTGTAAGATTAGTTGAGCCAGCCCATACAGCTTTATTGTCAATTACCATAAATTTATGGTGCATAAAGCTACTTTTTTTGTCATCAACAACTGTGATACCAGCCGCTTTAAAATCCTCTATAGCTTTACGTGGTAATGTATTTGTAACTTTATCTTTTAGATTATCAGAATCTGTTACAACTCTAACATTTACACCCCTAGATTTTGCGGATAATATTGCTTGAGTTGCAGTTGCATCATCTATATCAAAAAAGGCTATATCTAATGTTTGTGTAGCTGAACCAACTACTTTAAAAAAATATTTATCTGAGTTGTTAGGATCATCAAGTCCTATTTTGTGATTATCTGCGGCTAATGTTTTATAAGCATTATTAAAAGTAGCAAAAACTGGATTAGTTGGTAATTCAGGTAATTGTATGTTAGCTACTGGTGAAGCTGATACTAATGGATCTGTAGATATATCATAAGCTCCATATCTTTGTTTATTACTTTGATCTGTTGTAAGTGATTGCTCAGAATTACAATTTGTCAATATTATCATTGATGTTAGAGCAAAAATTATTTTTTTCATAGCTAATCTAAATTAAATAAAAAGATATAAGATTATTAACTATAGTATAAGTTTAAGTTAAACTTGCTTAATATTTCAACAAATTAATATTAAGCAATAACCAATATACTCTAAAAGTTTAAGATATTAACTTTCTAAATAAAATATTATATGTTCTTTTTCTGGTATAAAATCATTGCAATACCTCTATATAGTGGATATTTAAGGAACAATATTGTTTTAAATAAATTTTTGTCTACAAACCATTCAGAATATACCTAGTTATAAACTTGAAAAATTCATAACTTTAAAATATTTTTTATTATCTTGATTGATATTTTTAAAATTTTTCCAATCAACTTTATAAAAATCATCTTTGGTAATAACAATAGTACTAATTTTTTTTATTTCATTTTTATGAGAAATTTTATTTTTACAATTAATGAATGTAGAAAATTCAAATTCTTTTGATTGGGGAAATTTTTTAAAAGCTTGCGGTATAACAGTTGAAGATAAATCCATTATTTTATCTCTTCTAACATCATTATCTTTCCAATCTCTGGCAAAGATAACAACATTAGTTAAATCAATACTAGATTTTATTAAGCCACCAGCATCAGGCTTTATTTGTTCGATTATTTGATTGGGTATAGATTCAAGGTTAATTTTTATTGTGTTATTTCTATTATCAGGTGAAGCATTTGCAATATTAGAAAAAATAAAAAGAGAGGATATTGCCAAAATAAGTTTTTTCAAGTTTTGAACTCCTTTATAAGAAAAGTAATCATTAAAAATAGTCAATATAAAAACATTGAGTTTTTGAAGTTTAACAAATTATTCTTAATAAAGGCAGGGTTATTTGTGATATTAAATACAAAACTTTAAAAAAGTTCTTAATATAATGTTGTATGGTTAAAAAATATTTCTTAGATTAGACAAAATAATTTGTCAATAAACTACAGATTATTTATCTATATAATCTGTAGTTAAAATGTTAAAGACTATTTTAGAGCTTCTATAACTCCGCAACCAACACGGTCTCCAGCTTTACCAGCAGGTTGACTTGTTTGATCATCAGCTTTAGCATGAATAATAATAGATGTTCCATCTAATTTAAGAAGTGAATTTGTGCCACTACCTAAACTAATCATCTTATTTTCCATAATGACTGAACCATTACCACTTTTATCAATTTCAATATTTGCCATATCTCCATT
>JACMQJ010000671.1 GCA_014377055.1 Candidatus Sericytochromatia bacterium | reverse complement strand
TTATAATTACTTGAATTGGAACGATTATTAAGAGTACTAGAATTACTATTGTATGAATTACCAAAACCAGAATTTTTTCTTATTCCATAGCTAGAGTTACGACTTTTATAAAGATTATCATTTTTAAAAGAATTCATTCTACTACTTTCGACTCTATTTGCTGACGTAAAAGGTGTGTAAGGTTTTGAAAGATTTAAACTTGAGCTTGTTCTTGGTGTACGACTGTAAGAATAACCACTAGCACTAGCATTATTATAATAGTTATAGTTTCGATTGATTGTTGTAACACGCATTGGATTATAATAAGAATACCCGTAACGAGAGCCATAACCCCAGCCCCAATAAGAAAAAGGTGTGTATAAGCTACTCATAAAGGCTATTCTGCCATAAGTACCCCAAAAGCTATTGTATGGATCTTGATGATAATACATATAATTGCTGTTATTAGCCGAGTTTTGATAAAAATCAGGAGAGCCTTGTGCCTGAATCTGTGGTGCTGAGTTGTCCTTAGCTAATGAGATTGTAACACTGGCAAGATTAAATGATTTATTTTTTTGAATATCTTCCCAATCTGGACTATCACCAACAGGTAAAGATCCATAGTCAACTTTTTGTGGATCTGGTATTTGTATATAAAATGTAACAAAACCTTGTTTTTCAGATGGTTCAGCTCTAACCAAAATGGGATCAATTACTCCATCCTTTTCTAATTTTTTGCCTGGAGAGCCAATATCAATCGAAGACATTTTTTGTACTTCATTTTGTAAACTAGTTACAACATATTGAGAAAACTCTTTGTCTTTGTAACCTTTTTTAAAAGCATCTTTGATAATTTCATTGGTTACGGCTGGTAATGCTGATACATCAAGGTCTTTGTTAGTTAATCCAAATGATTTTAAATTATCAATTGATGAAGGTCCACCACTGTATGAACCCTTAAATGTATTTGTTTTTTGATAATATTTATTTTCTGAATTGTTACAAGCACTTAAAAAAATGATATTAGTTAAAATTAAAATAAATTTAGTCTTTTTCATAATATTTCCTTAGAATAACATTGTGAATACAGCGGCTGTTAAAAAAGGATTTACAGCTAGATAAAAAGGGTCATAATAGTAATAATCATTATAAAAACTTTGATTATATTGATCATTATAAATGATCGTATTTTCAGGTATAAAAGGTTGTTGATTAGTTCTATCTTCTTCTAAATCTTGTTGCCACTGGTTAAGCAAAGACTCTTCATTTTTCATTCTCTCTATTATCGTTTTTCTACCCTTTGAAATCATCTCATTCATCAATTTATCAATCATATTTTTGTCTTTAGAATTTTCAACCAAATCTTCAGCCCAAACAGATTCATTGACAATATTTTTGATGTTATCAAAAAACTTATGACCAAAAACTAAGTCAAATTGCCAATTATCTTCACCATCTAATATTTGATCAAAAAATCCATGAGATAAGTGATTTAATAAAATAATTGTCCAAGGATTTTTGGCATCACCCGTTAATAAGCTACCATTTTTTTGCCATTCCCACATAGATACAGCAACTCTTGCATCTTCCCAAATCAGATTACCATCAGCATCAATTTCTTCGGCATTATAGTTATCTTCGGCAAATCTACCTTCAATAATATCAACTCCGTCGAATATCATATACTCAATCATGGAAGCTTTTCTTAATTCGAGAATATGATTATATTCTTGTTGACCTTTTTTTGATAAAGAATAAGTGAAATTACTTTCTTTATCTATTTCTAATAAACCTTTATTATATAGTTCATTAAAGTTTTTTTCAAGATATTTATCGTTTGTATTTGCTTCAAAAAGAACATTATACTTTTTATCTCTATCGGCTATCAAGTATATTATAATTAGCTTACGCATAGACTCTAGTATTTGTTCAGGCATTTCTATATCTTGATGTAGCAGACCATTTTGATTATTATTCATTTATTTGTGTCTAAAATGTCCAATTAAAAAATTTATATATTGTGTATCTTAACGCATATCTACTTTAATTTTATTGGTTTTGAAAATATATCGAAGAATAGACAATAAGCTTAAGAGTTTTAGAGAACAGAACTAATATATCTATTCTCTACTAATATATCTATAC
>JACMQJ010000670.1 GCA_014377055.1 Candidatus Sericytochromatia bacterium | reverse complement strand
TTTATTTACTATTGCATCAAGTGATTTATCAAGAATAGATAATATTTTTTCACAATCGTCTTTATTAATTGTATATGAAGGTGTTATACGAACTACATTACCGCCTAAGCCACCTTTACCAATTAATAATCCTCTTTTTCTGGTTTCTTCCATCATTTGATTTACTTCGGCTGTAGCATATTCTTTTGTTTCTCTATCTTTAACCAGCTCAAAACCAAGTAATAATCCTCTTCCCCTAACATCTCCAATCAAAGTATATTTTTCCATCAATGCTTTTAAACCATCTTTTAGAATTTGTCCCATAGCTTTGGCATTTTCCATTAATTTTTCTTCTTCGATTATTTCGACTGTCATAGCAGCTTGCAATGCTTGAAATGGATCACCACCAAATGTATTGAAATGTACTTTTCCTTTTAGAGCAACAGAGCATTCTTCGGTCATAACCACAGCACCTACAGGAGCACCATTACCAAGACTTTTTGCCATTGTTATCATATCAGGAGTAACACCACTATCGTATATAGCAAAGAAACTATCTCCCGTTCTACCAATACCCGTTTGCACTTCATCACTAATGTACATACCACCATATTTTTTGCAGATTCTATGAACTTCTTTGTGATATGCAGGAGGAGGATCAATAAATCCACCAACACCCAAAATAGGCTCAACAATAACACCAGCTATTTTTCCATTAGTTGCTGTTAAGATAACATTTTCAACATCTTTGGCACATTCAACAGAACAAGTTTCTTTTTTCTTACCAAAGGGGCAACGGTAACAATCAGGTTGAACAGCATGAACTATACTAGCAAAAGGTTGAGATTTAAATTTCCAACTAGAATGACCACAAAGACCAAGAGTCATATTTGTACCACCATGATAACCATGTCTTAAAGCGATCATTGTTTCATTGCCTGTAACATTTCTAGCTGCCATAACAGCATATTCATTTGCTTCTGATCCAGAATTAGAAATAAAAGCACGATCAAGACCAGGAGCTTTTTCAACCAAGTTTTCAGCCAAACGAACAACTGGCTCAGTTAAATAAATAGTTGGTCCATGTTGTATATCATCATTATCAAATTTTGCTTTTAGTGCTTCTTTAATTTTTGGATGATTATGACCTATAGAGATTGAAACAATTCCACAGATACAATCAATATATTCTTTTCCTTGTGAATCCCATACTCTTGTATCTTTTGCTTTTACAAGATGTAATGGTTCAGAATAGTAATGAAAAACACTATGTGAAAGATATTTTTTTCTTTTTTCTTTTAATTCTTGATCTTCCATTTATTTTTAACCTTTTTAAAATATTAATAAACTCTTTAAAAAACTCACCCTGGCTCTCTAATCCATCAATCCACCCTAACCCTCCTTTGCAAAGGAGGGGACAAGAGCAAAGGAAGGAACAAGATAAAGGAGGGGACTATAGAAAGTGAAGAACAAAATATAATTATCGAAAATAAAAATAAAATATCGTTCACATTACCTGTCCCCCTTTGCAAAGGGGGCTAGGGGGATTTGATCAATCAAGCTGAAATTATATTATTGCATTAATGAACAATCCATCCTAACCTTCCTTTGCAAAGGAAGGAATAAATAAGATAAGAGTTGCGTATGAGTTGCTTTATAACCTAACTAAATCACCATAAGTTTCAGGTCTTCTATCTCTATAAAATTGCCATAAATCTCTAGTTTCTTTAATGAGATCCATATCAAGATCAGCGACAAGTAATTCATCTTTGTCACGGCTTGCCTCAGCAATTATTTTTCCTCTAGGATTTACAAAATATGTTTGTCCATAAAATTCTCCGATATTCCAAGGAGCTTCTGTACCAACTCTATTAATAGCTCCAACATAATAGCCATTGGCTACAGCATGTGCAGGTTGCTCAATTTTCCATAAATATTCGCTAAGTCCAGCTACTGTCGCTGAAGGATTATAGACTATTTCAGCACCATTAAGACCTAAAGCTCTTGCTCCATCAGGAAAATGTCTATCATAACAAATATAGACACCAATTTTTGCATAAGCTGTATCAAAAACAGGATAACCCATATTACCTGGTTTAAAGAAGAATTTTTCCCAAAATCCAGCAACTTGTGGAATATGATTTTTACGATATTTACCAAGATATTTGCCATCAGCATCAATGACAGCAGCTGTATTATAATAAACACCTGTCATTTCTTTTTCATAAATTGGTACAACTATCACCATATTATATTTTTTCGCATATTCTTGCATCATTCTGGTAGTTGGTCCATTAGGGATTTCTTCTGCAAGATCATACCATTTGCTATCTTGTGAAGGGCAAAAATAAGGCCCTGTAAATACTTCTTCAAAACAAAGAATCTGTACACCTTGTTTTCCAGCCTGCTCAATATAAGGAATATGAGCTTCAATCATAGCATTACGATGTTCATCACATGAGGCATCTGTGCTTAATTTGTTACCTAGCTGAATCAAGCCAGACTTTACAATTCTTCCCATCCTAAATTCTCCTTTTTTATATTAATTATCAAATCTAATCAGTCAAAAATTAAATTAAAAAGACGCATTGTAATACGTCTATGCAAAAACATTTTTTAACATTAATATACATTTTGGACGTTTTATAAATAAAGATATTTTAACCACAGATTAAGCAGATTAAGACAAATAATGTTTAAAAATATGTGTTAATCCTTTAATCAATTAAATCCGTGATTTTTAGCTAAGTCTTTATTTTAAAACCATCTACTGATAACAACTTTTCGATCTGTATAAAACTCTATTGAATGTTTACCATGAGCTTTGAGATCACCAAAAAATGAGCCTTTTGCTCCACCAAAGTTAAAATATGACATAGGAGCAGCAACGCCAATATTAATACCAACCATACTAGGCTCAACGTTATAAGTAAAATCTCTGGCTGTCTTACCGCTAGTTGTAAAAATTGAGGTAGTGTTAGCTAGAGGATGGTTTTCAATAATATCAATAGCATCTTGTAATGTATCGACTTTCATTAAACAAAGAACAGGACCAAATATTTCTTCTTTACCAATAACCATATCAGGCTTAACCATATCAAAAACAGTTGCTCCCAAAAAATATCCTTTGGTGTTTTCATAGCCTATACGACCATCAACAATCAATTCAGCACCTTCTGATATTCCTTGTTCGATGTATGAAAGAACTTTTTCTTTGTGTTGTTTAGAAATTACAGGTCCCATATCTGTATCAGCTTCAAGACCATTACCAACTTTTAGATTTTTTACCCTATTAATAATGGGTTCTTTAAATTTTTCATAAGCATCACCAACAAAGACTAATGTACTACCAGCAAGACATCTTTCACCTGCACATCCGTAACATGACTCAACCAATATATTAACTGTTTGCTCCAAATCAGCATCAGGCATAACTACGAGGAAATTTTTTGCACCACCAAGAGCTTGCACTCTTTTACCTGTTTTGGCTGATGTTTCATAAACATATTTAGCAACAGGTGATGACCCAACAAAGGAAACACCTTTAATCAAAGGATGCTCACAAATACCAGTAACAATTTCTTTACCACCATTAACTAAATTAATTACTCCTTTAGGTAATCCTACTTGATGCCATAACTCAAATAATTTTTGTTGTGTCATAGGTACACGTTCAGACGGTTTTAAAATAAATGTGTTACCTGTAGCTATCGCATAAGGCATAAACCATAATGGAACCATAGCAGGAAAATTAAATGGAGTAATAGCTGCAAAAACACCCATAGCACGTCTTGTTGATACACAATCAATATTTCTACCAACATCCTCAAGATTTTCACCTTGCATTAGTGAAGGCATACCACAAGCAACATCAATATTATCAATACCTCTGCGTAAATCTCCTTTTGCCTCTAATAAATTTTTACCATGCTCTAAGCTAAGAATTTTTGCAATCTCATCAAAATTTTCTTCAACTAAACTTTTGAATTTAAATAAATATTTAGCCCTTTCAACAACTGGAGTTCTTCTCCATGCTGGAAAAGCATCATTAGCGGCTTGTACAGCTTTATCAAGTTCTGCAGCACTGCTCAAAGGAACTTTGGATAAGACTTCTTCGGTGGCAGGATTAATCACCTCAAGAAAATCTTTTGAATCAGAATGGCAAAATTCACCATTGATATAATTAGAAAGAATCATAATTAGAACACCTCATTAAAATTTGATGTGCTTTTTATCTTAACATAATAACTAAAATAAAAACACTAATATTTTTTGTATATACTCAAGTAAAATTGGTTT
>JACMQJ010000669.1 GCA_014377055.1 Candidatus Sericytochromatia bacterium | reverse complement strand
TTGCTCCAACAAGTATGGCATAATTAAGTAGAGATAAAAAAATGACAATACAAAATAAACTATCATCACTAAACCTCGATTTTATACCTGTTCAATCTAACAAAAATAATGTTAAGTTATCTGGCTTAGACCTTAGCCACCTTGATTCTCATGCTTCTAGTTTGAATGGTGATATAAGTGATGTATCCAGTTTAAATAAAAAAATTAATCAACCATTTCATAAAATCAATACTCCTATTAATGATGATTCACCTAATTTTAATCAAGTAAGAAAAGGAAATGTACTTGAAAATGGTGATCAAGGTAAGTCTGTCAAAGAGCTACAAACCGATCTTAGAAGTCTTGGTTACAATGTAAATAGTACAGGGTATTTTGGCCATATAACCGAAACTAATTTAAAAAAATTTCAAAAAGATCATGGAATTACTCAAACAGGTCGACTTGGATCAACAACTTTAAAAATTCTTGATAAAGTACTTAATTCATCATCAATTATAAATGTTTCTAATCCTAATAATATTAGCTCAACAAAAATAAGTAAGCCAACAAAAGTCGGTATAAAACTAGCAAATAGTGCCAAAAATGTAGCTGTAAGAAGAGATTCCTATGGTTGGTGTTATGCAGGTGTTGCAACTGCTGTAAGTCATGTATTTGGTGATATATTATATGGTCACTCCGCTTATCAAGCAGCTGGAATACTCTCCAAAAACTCAAAATTTAAAGAAATACGAGTTAATTCTAGTACATTACCTAAATTAAGTGCAGGTAGTATTGTAGTTTGGGGTAAAACTGGGGTAAGTCCAAATGGGCATATTTCAGTAGCTCTAGGTAATGGTAAAGAAGCAAGTGATCATGTTACATCACAACTTACCTCATTAAGAGGCTATAAAAATTTTAAAGTTTTTGTTCCTTTGATTGCGTAAAATTTGATTGTTTAATTTTTACTTTTGTATCTTTTGAGCTGATTACAATAAAAAAATAATATAGAATATGAAGTCTGAATTTCATATTTTTCATTGTAGTTATGAACGTAGAAAAAAATAAAATAAAAATAGACTTCGCTCTATTTTTTAAAAGAAATAAAATTACTAATACAATTAACTGGATCTCATGGCTGTATATTGCCTTTGGTTCAATATTTTTTAGCATAGTTCTTTTTATTTTAAATAAAACAACGATAATTGGTAAAGAAAATATTCCAAAAAATACAAAAAATGTTATTCTCGCTTCTAATCATACCAGTTATGCTTTTGATAGTATTTTTATTGGTATAGTTGCATTTCTTCCACAAACACTTTTTTACGGTTTTACTTTACCATATCACCCAACAGCTTATGAGCATTATTATTCTAACAAAATAATTACATTTATTGGAAAACAGCTTAGATGTTTTCCTGTAAAAAGAAAATGGAAACATGAAGGTGGATTAAGCAAAGAAATAGGATCATTTGATGAAGAAGGTGTTAACCTAAGCTTAGAAGCCTTAAAATATGGTCCTGTAATTTATTTTCCTGAAGGAACTAGAAGTAAAGATGGGCAAATAGGTGAGGGTAAACCAGGTGCGGGTATGTTACCTTATGACTCAAAAGCAACCGTTATACCTGTAAGAATAGAAAATGTAGATAAATTATTGACGAAAAAAAGTAAGTTTTTTAAAATGGGTTTAAAATTAAAAGTTACTTATGGTAAGCCAATTTTCCTTGATGATTTGTATAATATGGAAAAATCAAAAGAGACCTCTAAACTTATTGTTGATAGAATAATGGATGAAATAAAAAAACTATAATACTCTTACCAAAAGTTTAATCTTTGATCAGGTTATAATGTGTAAAATTATTGATAATAAAAATTGTTGATATAGAATTAAAAAATTGGAGAAAATTATGAAAAAAATACTTAATGCTTTAGTCCTTAGCTTAGCACTAGGATTGTCTTCCGCTGCTTATGCAAAAATGGATATGAAAAAATCTGATATGAAGATGTCTAGTACTGATAAAGTTGTTGCTATGGCTCAGATAGTTAATACCTCTGGTAAAAAAATAGGTGTTGCATCGTTTTTATCAACGGATAATGGAGTGAAAATATCTGTTCAAGTTATGGGGTTAACACCAGGTAAACATGGAATACATATTCATCAAGTTGGAAAATGTGATGCTCCAGATTTTAAATCTGCTGGAGGACATTTTAATCCATCAAAGCATGAACATGGTCTGATGAATAAAAAAGGCTCACACAATGGAGATATGGCAAATATTGAAATTGATAAAAGTGGTAATGGTTCAGTCATTATGGAAAATAAGATGATTAGTTTAGGTAGTGGCACAAATTCACTTCTTAAATTAGATGGAACATCTATTATTATTCATGCTAAAGCT
>JACMQJ010000668.1 GCA_014377055.1 Candidatus Sericytochromatia bacterium | reverse complement strand
TGTCATGTTTTAAAGAAATGAATATTGGTGATAATCCGAGGCTTGCTCTTGTTGATTTTGGTTCAGCAGGTGGATCTAGGGGCGACGTAGAAATAATTAGAGATTATTTTATTGAGCATGGTGTAGAAGCAAATGTGATTGATGCGAGAGATTTTGAATACAGAAAAGGTCATCTATATTCAAATGGTGTCAAGTTTAATGCTATTCATCGTGGTATGAGAGCAGAATTTTTCTTACGTTATCCAAAAGAATTAAAAGATTTTCATGCAGGTGTAAAAAATAAAGCTGCATGTTTGGTTAATTCATTTAAATCGGTTATTGGTTCTGAAAAATCAATGCTCTCATTTATTTCTAATCCTATTAACTATCATTATTTTAATGAAGAGCAAATTAAAGTAATTAAAAAACATATTCCTTGGACAAGAAAATTTGATGAAACTATCACTATGTCAAAAGAAGGCGAAGAGGTAACTCTGAAAGCATATATGTTTGATAAAAAAGATGAATTAGTAATTAAACCTGCTACAGGTGCAGGTGGATACGGTGTTATGGTTGGTAAAAGTACCGATCAAATGAAATGGAATGATGTTGTAGAGGCTTATTCAGGCGATCCAAATTGGATTGTTCAACAATATGCTGATATTCCTCAAGTAAAATTACCCGTTATTAGAAAGAATAAAATTGTTTTTGAAAACAAATTCCTCAATATTAGCCCTTATGTTTTTAATGGTAAATATGTAGGTTCACTTGGTAGAGTATCAGATAAAGATGTTATCAATGTTAGCTCTGGTGGTGGTATCATACCTATTTTTGGAATTAAGCATGAAGAAGATAGTAGCTCTGAATCTGATATAACTGTAGAAAATAAAAAGGAAGTTTAAAATATGACAGGAATTTTTAAAGCGTATGATATACGTGGTATATACGGTAAAGATTTGGATGAAGAAACTGCCTACAAAATTGGTAGGTCTTTTGTTTTGTATCTAAAATGCAAAAAAGTAATGGTTGGTCAAGATACAAGATTGTCAACTCCGTCATTGGTTGAATCTCTAATCAGAGGAATTACTGATCAGGGTGCTGATGTGTTACAAATAGGATTATCAACAACCGATATGTTTTATTTTGTAGAAAATTATACTGGTTGTGAGTCAGGTATCATGGTGACAGCCTCACACAATCCAGGAGAATACAACGGCTTTAAATTAATTAGAGAAAAAGCTGCTCCTATAGGTGCGGGCTCTGGTATTGAAGAAATTGAAAAAATATTTCATGATGGTAATTTTCCTGAGCCAGAAAAAAAAGGAAATATTCAAAAAAATGATGAAAATTTAGTAAAAAAGTTTTCTGAATTTGTTAAAGCAAGAGTTGAAATAGATTCTATAAAGCCATTAAGAGTAGTCATGGATGCTGGAAATGGTATGGCTGGATATGTTGCACCAGTTATGTTTAAGGATACTAACATAGAAGTAATACCATTATTTTTTGAGCTTGATGGTAGCTTTCCAAATCATGAAGCCAATCCTTTACTTGAAGAAAACAGACAAGAATTAATGGCAAAAGTAATAGAAACAGGTGCTGATTTTGGAGTTGGTTTTGATGGAGATAGTGATCGTTGCTTTTTTGTTGATGACCATGGAAAATTTGTTGACGGCGATTTTATGACTGGTTTGATTGGTGCTTATTTAATCGAAAAAAATCCAGGTGCAACTATTTCATTTGATGTTAGAAGTAGTCGTTATACAACTGACGTGATTGAGCGTGCGGGTGGTAAAGCTTTAATGTGGAAAGTTGGTCATGCTCTAATGAAGCCAAAAATGAAAGAAGAAAAAGCATTATTTGGTGGTGAAGTAAGTGGTCATTTTTACTTTTTGTTTGATGATTATTATGCCGATAATTCATATTTACCAGTATTTTTGGTAGCTGAAATGATTTCCAAAAAAGGTAAAAAATTATCTGAGTTAATGGCTGATAAAGCAAATTATTTTATTAGTGGTGAAATTAATTCAACTGTTAAAGATGCTGATGCTGTTATGAAAGAGATCGAAAGTAAATATCTAAGTAAAGGTAAAAAAGTTACAATTGATGGTCTTTCAATCATTGGTGATACATGGTGGTTTAATATTCGTAAAAGCAATACAGAACCTTTATTGAGACTTAACTGTGAAGCTGATTCACAAAAAAATATGGAAGCATTAAGAGATGAACTCTTATCTATCATTAGAGCATAAATAATACATTTCTCCTTTTAAGTACATTAAAAGGAGAGCTATAAAAAAGGGGTAAAAATGAATAAAACAAAACTTATATCTGGATTTATAATAGCTTTGACATTACTATCAGGATGTACAGGGACAACTGTTACAAACAATAATCCTACTAATAATAACGGCTCAACAAGCACAAATAATAATAATTCGACAAATAATCAACCATCAAACAATGGTTCGAATTCAAATATTAAAGTGCAAGCTACTGTAAGTACTCTAATATCAAATATTTCGTCTGATGTTTCTTTAAAGACTATTAATGATTTGGGTCTTGATGGAAAAGGTAACCTTTATATTTTGGATGCAAATCGTTTTTATAAAATAAAATTGTCTGACAATACTATTAAATATATTCATCCAGCTAGTAAAATAGATGTATTTACCCTTCCTGTTTTTCAATTTGAATCAACAAGTTTTTTGATTGATGATAAAAATTTGGACACTATTGGTTTAACAGTTCCTTTAAATGATAATGCTTTATTAAAAATAAGTTTATCTCCAGATGGCGAAGAAGCCAGAAATCAAATTAATTTAAGTTATAACAAAACTAGCTTTGGGGCTTTTACAGGTATTGTTAAAGATAGTAAAGGTAATACTTTTATTTGTGATCGTAATGCCAAAATTTATAAATTTTCACAGAATAATTTAAGTGTTTTTGTTGGTGGTGGTGATAATGGTATTACAACAGGTAAAAATGACGGCAATGGTAAAAATGCAACTTTTCTAAGTCCAGAAAAAATTGCTATAGATAAAAATGATAATATCTATGTGGCAGATACAGGCAATCACAGTATCAGAAAAATAACTCCAGATGCTAATGTAACAACTATTGCTGGAGACGGTTTATCTGGTGACATAGATTCAGGTAATAATCAAAAGGCAAAATTTAATTCACCAAAGGGAGTAGCTGTAGACAATGAGGGAAATGTTTATGTTGCTGATACTGGCAATAATAAAATAAAAAGAATCACTCCTGACGGAACAGTAACAACAATAGCAGGAAGTGGTAGTCTTGGTAACAATGACGGTATAAATAATTCAGCCTCATTTTATGAGCCTTCAGTTATAGTATCTGATGGTAATAATACTTTGTATGTAGGCGATTTTATAAATAAAAAAGTAAGAAAAATAGAAGTTAGATAATAAAATAGATTCTAAAAAGGTTTTTAATTTAAAATCTTTTTAGAG
The DNA here is from genome assembly GCA_014377055.1 of Candidatus Sericytochromatia bacterium. Lineage (GTDB taxonomy): Bacteria > Cyanobacteriota > Sericytochromatia > UBA7694 > JACMQJ01 > JACMQJ01. The sequence continues at coordinate 1,231 of JACMQJ010000668.1, read as the reverse complement.
GATTTATCAAAAATATAATTATAATATTAAAAAAGAAACAAATGTTTTTTAATTCAAATGATCCGATATTATTACCTGATGTATTGCATCTTAATCAAAAATTTGCTAATAATTTTAGTTCAATTCTTGAGCTTGATGAATTACAAAATATGATTGTTAAAGTTGCTTGTCAACATATTAATGCAGATAAAGGCTTTTTAATAATTTTTGATAAAGCTCCATCTGAGTTTCATATTAAGTCATTTTATAATTTTGAAGATCAATTAATAAATATCAAAAGTTTAAACTATCAAATAATTTGTCAATATTTTAGTCGATTAGATAAAAACGAATCTAAGTATTTTAATCAAGTAAAGAATATTGAAAATGTTCATAGCTTATTAGTTTCAAAAATAACTATCAGGGAAAGTATTATTGGATATTTATTTTTATTAAATAAAAATCAAGAAATAGAATCAGATAAATTTAATGATAAAAATAGATATATTGTGGAATTAATATCTATTCATGCTGGTTCTGCGATTGATAAGATTAGACTGTACGAAAAAGCTAGTTATGAAAATGAAGGTATCAAAAAATTACAGAGATACTTACCTAGTAAGACGATTTCCAAAGTACTACAAAAAAATATTAACCTTTTTATGAATGGTGAACAAAAAGTTTGCACTATTTTAATTGCTGATATTGTTGGTTTTAACAAGCTTTCTGAGCCTCTCACACCACCACAAAGAATTAGTTTACTGAATGAGTATTTTACAGTTATGACCAGAGTAATTTTTTCTTTTAATGGTAGTATCAGCAAATTTTCTGGTGATCGAATGACTGCTGTTTTTGGTACTCCTGTTGTTAGTCAAAGTCATGCACTTGAGTCTATTCTTACAGCTTTAGAAATGAAAAGACAAACTGAATCGTTAAAAAATAAGTTTATTGAAAAATATAAAATAGATAACTTTGAAATAAAGATGACTATTAATACTGGAGTTGTAACTTATGGTAATATTGGCCCTATTCAAAGATCCGATTTTAGTGTTATTGGTAAGACAGTTAATATTACAGATAAGATATTAAATCATACCAAGCCTAACAGTATAATAATTACTGAAAGCTGTTACGAAAGAGTAAAAAATATCGTAAAAATAAGAGATTCAAAAAAAATTATTTTGAATGAAACAGACAAAATAAAAATTTATGAAATTTATGACAAAACTGATAAAGAAATATTTTTTGAAAC
>JACMQJ010000667.1 GCA_014377055.1 Candidatus Sericytochromatia bacterium | reverse complement strand
CTTTGATTTTACTTAAAATTTTTACAGCTAATTCTAAATCTACTTTTTCACCCAATAAACCATAAAATGCTAAATTTAATAACATGATTGGCTGAGCTTTTAGCGATTGATTGTTGATTAACTCCAAAATATTATCTGGTAATATAATATTTTCTTTTCCTTCCCATCGATCCAAAAAAGCAAGCATAATATTTATTTCAAGATTTAAAGAAAAATTATTTTCTGAGTCTGACAATAACAAGACTTTATTATAATATTTACGAGTTTCTTCATAATTACCTTGCTGATATTCAGTTAATCCAATCAAAACCATTGCTTTTGTTTGTAGATGTAAGCTAATATTGGTATTAGATTTAATTAATAATATTTTTTTTGCTAATTCTATTGCCTGATCATGTTGGCATAACTGTCTTAAGCGGTTTGCCTTTAGATAGTACCAAGATATTCTACTTTCAGATTTTGTTAAATTAACAAATTGCTCTGAATTAGACAAAACTAAATCTACTTTGCTAAAATCAGATGATAAAGAATAACTACGACCAAGCTTAGAAGAGATGTTAATAATATTTTCCAAATCGTCATTTGAATATGAAATATTTAAAGCTCTTTCTAAGAATATTTGTACATTTTCAGGATTTAATTTTTTATTTTGAGCAAGATATAGCCAATATTCTACTTTATTCTGATATGATAACTTAATCTTATTCTGGAAAATATCAGGTAAAGTATCAATCTCATTAATGGTTTTATTAACTTGTTTATTAATATATTGTTCAGTTACGTCTTTGATAGAGCTTTCAATTAATTGATTAAATAGCTTTTGTTTAATCATATTTTTTTGCTTTTGCAAATATAAAAAGATACCTTTATTCCAGCCATCGTAATAATTATAAAATTCTTCATCTTTATCAGACCATTCTAATTTATTATCAGACCATATTTTTTTTGTTTGATTTAAAGATAGTTTCAAGCTACTAAGATCAAGATATTGAGCTTTATCTTGAACAAAAATATTTTCAAAAGGTAAATCAATTTTTTGTCTACTACTGATAATAAACTGAATGTTATCCAATGACTTATAAATAAAAAATGAAATAAAATCATTAATTAAATTACTGACTAAATGATAATTCTCAATTATAAAAGTAAAGCTATCTGATTCTTTCCAAACTTGATACCAATCATAAGCAGTTAAAGAATTACAATAAGGTAAATTACTTTTAAGACAAATATTTTTTAATTCTTCAAATAACAATTCAGGTCTATGAATAAAGTCATGTATGTCTATTCTTATCGTTTTTTCATTATAAATATTAGGTAAGAGATTATTTAAATAATAAGTCTTACCATAACCTGATGGAGCTTCTAATATAGTTAAAACTAATGATTTGTTAGACACTAATTTTAATATAAACCCTCTAATTTTTCTCTGTATTTTTCATAAATTGCTTTTCTTCGTATTTTTAGCGATGAAGTTAAAAGATTATCTTCAACTTTTAATTGTTCAGGACAAATCCAAAACTTTTTAATGGTTTCATAGGATGGAAGATTTTTATTAACATTAGCAACTTGTTCTTCAATCAAATTATGTAATTCAACTGATTTTAGCAAATCATCAGCAGACAAATTTTGAGCATTAAGTTTTTTTCTAACATCATCTTCATTAATTGTAATGAGTGCTGTTAGGTATTTTTTGCCATCACCATAAACAACAAAATGATTGATATAAATATTGTCCTGAAACATTCTTTCAATATTTTGCGGTGGAATATTTTTACCACCACTTGTCACCAATATTTCTTTTTTACGATCTATTATTTGCAAAAATCCATCTTCTGTCCATCTGCCAACATCACCCGTTTTAAACCAACCATCTTGATCAAAAGCTCCAAGAGTTGAAGTTTCATCTTTGTAATATCCAGCAAAAATATTTGGCCCTTTTGCTAATATTTCACCATCATCAGCTAATTTAAGCTCTACACTAGGATAAGGAACTCCTACAGAATCAAAGTCAAATTTATCTTTTCTATTCATTGTTAGTGTTGGAGAACATTCAGTCAAACCATATCCTTCAATAACAAGAAAACCTATATCATGAAATCCTTGTTTTATTTCTTTTTTTAAACCTGCTCCACCTGATAAGCCAAAAGTCATTCTTCCACCTGTTATCTTATCAAAATTAGCTTTCATATCGCTGCTATCAGATGTTTGCATCATATTATATATTTTTTCCCAATAAGCTGGAACTGATAACAATAAATGTGGTTTTAATTCTGCTAATTTACCGATTAATTCTTTATGACTAACAAAATAACTTTGCCATCCGAGCCTATTACCGAGCATAATAGATCCACTACCAAACGAATGAGATAGAGGAAGCCAATGTAAATCAATTGCATTTTCAGGAATATTTTCACTATTAAGACTGATCCAGTCAGCTGCACTAGATTGAGCATTAGCGTGGGTCAACATAACCCCTTTTGGAAGTCCTGTAGTACCAGATGTATAAATAATAGCTGTAATATCTGAGTCTAAAGCTGAATCAAGTATTTTTTCAACCTGAGTAAGATATTTTTGACCAATTTTAAGAGCATTAGAGAAGGTAATTACAGGTAAATCAGTATCAATTTCTTTGTCATCAAGAGTAACTATTTTTTCTATTTTGGATCTATCTATTTTACTAATAATAGGTAAAAAACTGCTATCACAAAATAATATTTTTGAATCTGAATGTGCTAAAAAGTATTCTAAAAGATCAGGTTGTGAGGCTGGATATATAGGTACAAGAACACCTCTAACACTTTGTATTCCAAGATGAGTTATACACCAATTAAAACTATTTTGTCCAAGAACAGAGACTTTATCCTGAATGTCAAGACCCTCAGATACTAAGAAACCAGCTATTAATTTTACTTTTTCAGCGTATTCATTCCAACTTACAGCTTTATAATCATTATTTTCAGGAATATAAAATCTTGGTAAGTCACCCCATTTTTTGGCAGCAATTACAAGATCATGAGCTAAATGGAAACCTAATTCTTTCATTACGAACTCCTTAAAGACTTTTTCTATAGATTATTTTGTAAAAAACAGTAACATTGATCAATATATAATGTTAGGTTAAAAATAACAAGACTATTTTGATTCATAGTTTATTTATTTTAGAGGTAGAGTTATTATTATAATTAAAACTATTTATTATCTTTGAAATATTTTAAAGCGTTTTCACCTAATATTTGTGTTATTGATTGCTTTAGAGCTTGATTAGTAGTAGTTGACTTATCTATATTTAAAAGCTTGATGGCATATCTAGCGATATTAACTCCATCTCTCATTGTATAAATTTCTTTTGCTTTATGAGAGTTTTGTAAAAACTTAGTTGTAATTTTTAAAACATTTTCTTCTGCCATAGGCAAGTTAGTTTTTAGAATATTAAGCTCTTCCTCAGCTGTAGGGAAATCTACTTCTATTTGTGGCTGTAATCTTGACTGTATATAATCAGGGACATCAAAAGTACTTGCATCATCATTCATTGTTGTGGCGATACGAAAATTTTTATGAGCTTTAATTTTTATACCAGCAATGATACTTTCAACATATCTTCTATTATCTAATAATGGAGCAAGCGATGCCCAACTTTTTTCGCCCATTCTATTTCCTTCATCAAGGATACAGATGCCACCTTTAATCATTGCTGTAACTATCGGACTAGCATAATATGAAATTTTTTGATCTGCTGAAATTACAGGAGTAATAATTAAATCCTCAGGTCTGGTATCCGATGTACATTGAAGAATATAAACATCTTTAACTGTTTCTTTGGCAACTGAATAAGCTAATGTAGTTTTGCCAACACCTGGTTTACCGATAATTCTAGGATTTAATGGCAAATCGTCATCAGATATTATTGACCATGCAGCTTTTAATTGTCTGGTTAATTCTTCTTTACCAACCCATTTAATACCATAATCGTCAGGATGAGCCAAAATTAACTCAACCCCTTCTATTGTTACTTTTTCCATACATTTCCTTTTTTAAAAGGGGCACTATATATAATGTGCCCATACAGGTTTATAAATGATTTATAAATAAAAACGTTTTAAATTTGCTAATTGTTCAATTCTCTTTTCAGCAATACGATTAGAAGCAATATTGGTAGGAATATTTTCTTTTTCGGAGATGTCAAAAACATTTTTTAGAATATTATAAATTCCTTTAACTTCATTTAAAGCTTTATTTTTATTG
>JACMQJ010000666.1 GCA_014377055.1 Candidatus Sericytochromatia bacterium | reverse complement strand
TGAGCTTCATAAGTTCCATAATAATTACCTACTCCTGCATGATCTCTACCAACAATCATGTGACTACAACCATAATTTTTTCTAATAATTATATGATGAATAGCTTCTCTTGGCCCTGCATAATTCATGGTTGCAGGTAAAACGCTCAAAAATACATATTTTTGATTAAAATAGTTGTCTAAAAGGACTTCATAACATGCCATTCTGGTATCAGCAGGAATATCATCTGATTTGGTTTCACCAACTAATGGATGAATTAAAACACCATCAAATTGTTCAATAACAGATTTAATTAAATATTCGTGAGCTCTATGAATAGGGTTTCTTGTTTGAAAAGCTGCTACAGTTTTCCAACCTTTTTCTTTGATAATATTTCTAACTTCACTTGGATCCAAAAAATATTTAAGATCAATATTTTCTCTGATAGGTCGATTAATTAAACCTATTTTACCTGATAAAAATTTATTACCTGCATTTTTAACTGCTTTTACACCTGGGTGAGCTTCATCGTTAGTTTTAAAAACATTATTGCAATAATTATCTAAATCTAATTCAAACTTTTCTTTAACACTCATTGAAGCTATTAGACGATCATAGCTATCATAAAGGGCAATATCTGAACTTTCAGAAATATTATTATAATCATCTTCACTAACAGGCAAAAGAATGGGTATTGACCAAACCAAACCATCTGTTAATGTCATATTATTTATTACAGAAAGAGCTTGCTCCTCATCCATAAATCCTTCTATTGGACTAAATCCACCAATAGCTATCATTTCACAGTCAGAAGCAGTACGATTAGTTATTTTTAATTTGTATAAGCTATCATTACCTTTGATAGATTCAGCTTGCTCATGAGTCAAGATATTATTTATTAATGAGCCACCATGAGGATTAATCATTTTATTAAACCTTTTGTTGATAAGTAATTATATATTTGTTCAACACATTGCTCAATAGATTTATTGGCTGTATCAATTATTAATTCAGGATTTACTGGTTTTTCATAAGCTGAGTCAATACCTGTAAACATCTTTAATTCACCACTTCGTGCTTTTTTATACAAACCTTTGACATCACGACTTTCACAAACTTCTAAAGAACAATCAACAAATATTTCTATAAATTCATCTTTTTCGACTAATTCTCTGGCAATTTTGCGATCAGCAATAAATGGGGAAATAAAGGCAACAAGAGTAACAGCACCAGCATCAACAAATAACTTGGATACTTCGCCAATTCTTCTAATATTTTCGACACGAGCATCATCACTAAAACCTAAATCCTTATTTAATCCTTTTCTGATATTATCGCCATCAAGAATATAGGTTCTGATACCATGATCGTATAATTTATTTTCAAGACTATTGGCTAAGGTGGACTTACCAGCACCACTAAGACCAGTGAACCAAAGAACAAAAGACTTATGATTATTTAAATTATGTCTTTCTAGCTTTGAGAGATTGTTTATTTCCATTTATTTCCACAAAAAGATTAGATTAAAAATATGATATTAGCAATATACAATAATATTATTTTATTGATAAGTGGTATATGTCCGAATCAAAGATTAAAAATGATTACGCAGATTACACAGATTAAAGAAAGAGGTTAGACGAAATGCCCAATATCATTAAGTCAAGAAGTTAAAATCTCTGTAATTTTTAACAATTATCACGTAGGGGCGTATTGCATGTGCCCAAAATAAACAATAAATATAACAAAACTCATAAATAATTAGAATAATTGCCCAAATTTTTAATTATGAATCAATAATAATACTCAAATATATCGTTAGAGGACGTATGCAATACGCCCCTACCAAATGTCATCACTATGTTTAAACCTTAACAAAATGCCTACCTCTAAACGGTTTAAATCAAAATCCGTGTTAATCCCTTAATCCCTTAAATCCGTGATGGTTATTTGACCCCTGTATTATCAGGATTGACAGTAGCACTTACTTGAATAGTTGGGTTTACAGCACCTCCACCACCATGAGAAGGAAAATAATTAGTTGATGTTGAAGTAGGTATAGGAGTATCAGTAGGTGTTGGTGTAGAGGTAACTACAGGAATTGGTGTAAAAGTAACTATAGGACTTGGTGTATTATTGTTTGAAGAATTACCATTATCTGAAGGAAAAATTGTAGGTGATGATAAAGGAGTTGCTGTACTTGTAGAGCTTTCAACAGGTGAGCTAACAATTCCAGGAGTTTGTAAAGGTGTAGGGTTAACGCTAATAATAACTGATTTATCAAGTAAAACTGTTTGATCATAAGTACTCTGACCAATCACTTTTCCATCTTTTAATTGAACCACAGTAATTGATTTA
>JACMQJ010000665.1 GCA_014377055.1 Candidatus Sericytochromatia bacterium | reverse complement strand
ATCAAGAACTAGGATATTATTACGGAGTTTCAGACATTTTTATACATGCTGCAAAAAATGAACCCTGGGGTGTTTCTGTGCAAGAAGCATTATCTTGCAACTGTACAGTGATTACTTCTAACAAAGTGGGATCAAGTAAAGACTTGATAGTTGAGGGAAAGAATGGCTTTACTTATACTTTTGGTGAAGCTAGAGAATTAGCTCAGGCAGTTGAAAATTCGTTTTTATTGACCCATCAGAAGAAAACATTGGTCAATATTAAAATACTTCATGATTGGAGTTATGAGAAAATGGGTACGGAAATAAATTCACTCGGAAATTTAAATCTTAATAGCGCTTTAAAATTTATATAAAATAATATTATTAAATTAACATGAGTAGAACGCCTCTTCAAAAAGCTTTTTCACCTATCAAAAGGATATTAGCATCTCCAATATGGCAATTCACCAGAAGTTTAAGTACTGCTATCTTAACTCCTTTACGATTTAGTTATGTTACTGGTCACTTTCGTAGCTCACTTAAAAATATTTCGGTGAATAAAAGTGGTGAATTTATTCCTTGGTATTCTTATCCTGCAATCGATTTTATTATTAATAAAGATTTCTCCTGGAAAAGAATCTTAGAGTTTGGCGCTGGACAATCTACCTTATCGTGGGGTAAAAAAGCAAAATTTGTGAAATCTTTTGAAGAAGATTTTAATTGGTATAATAGGCTAAAATCAAAAATTAATCTGAACATAGATCTTGTATAGGCTGACCTAAACCCGATGGAAGGATGCTTGAAAGTTATAAATGAAAATCTTTCTAAAGATGAAAAATATGATGTGATTATTATTGACGGTTTATATAGATATGAATTATGTGAGATAGCAATACAGAATTTAGCAACTGGAGGTGTAATTATAGCGGACAATTCTGAAGGTACTGGCTATAATTTTAAAAAAGCTTTTGATGGCACTGAGTTCAGTAGAGTTGACTTTCATGGGTTTTCTCCCGGTGTGGTATTAAGGCAAGGAACATCTTTTTTCTTTAAGGATAGCAGTTTTATATTTTCCAATGACTCGGAGATTGATTTGATTCTTTAAACGGAAAATCCTTGAAAATCCTCCGCATCACCGCCTCTTACAAACCCACTTACATATTTTGAGGGCCAATCTAAAAAACAACTTGATGAAGGATGGTTGTTTTTACTTAAATTCCCTCTATATAAACCTTGGTTAACCATCAAATTTATAATCTCACAAAGTATATAAATAGGTTTTATTATAGGATGAAATGTTTATTATGGCATAGATAATCGAAAATAATCCGATTATCTAATATTTTTTTTACATTTACTTATGAATTTAACAACTGCACTTCATAAATTTAATGGTCAGGTTATTACCCAACAATTATTAATGAGTGTGTTGGCAAATTATAAAAGACCACATGATAAAATATATGAATTACAAAAAAATGGCTTTTTAACTTCATTAAAAAGAGGGATTTATATTGGTGGCCCCGCTTTAGAAATGGCAACTCCTGAAATGTTCTTAATTGCCAATCATATT
>JACMQJ010000664.1 GCA_014377055.1 Candidatus Sericytochromatia bacterium | reverse complement strand
CGAAGAAGTGAAAGAAGAAGCCCGTAAAGTAGATAAATCTACCAAAGCAGCTGAATCTGATGACACTAAAAAAGCAGTTAAGAAAATGAAAGATAACCAAGAGAAAACTACTTTAGGTGATATCTCTGCATTATCTGACTTGAAAAATAAAATGGACGGTAAATAATCTGTTCCTCACCCTACCCTCTTTATCAAAAGAAGGAAACGGTAAGATATTGTCAGGCGTGAGATCCTGATAATAGAAAACTAAAATTCGTCATGGTTTTTTAGTTTTTGAGAGCCAAAAGCCCTTTCAGGAAACTGAAGGGGCTTTTGGTTTTTAGGAATAGTCAAGTTCATAAATACGTTATGTATAACTTATATCTTATCAATTTACGATATAATACATTCTAAAATTTCTCAAGTATTTCTTTAAAATAAAAAGTGTGAATTTTGTAATTCTTGAATGATATTATATAACACATCCTTATGCATTAGTCATAATATTTACAAGCCACTCCCATCAACCATAGCGCAAATCAAGAACGATAATTAACCAGAAATATAACAGTGAGAAAACATGACAACTAAAAGAAAATACCACCCCGTTATTAAAGAATTAATAGACTTAATACATGCTAATAATTGGATAGTATCATTTGAAAATGCTATTAAAACAGCACATAGCAAGCATGTGCCACTTATTAATCATGTTAAAACGTTAGAGCAATATTTAGATTGGATGAATGAATTTTTATATTGGGTTCCTAAAGAAAATTCTTCAGGGCAAGCTGTGAATGATCATTTGAGTGCATCTTATTTTATTGCAGATCAAGAACCTCTTTTATCTTTACAAAATAAAGTAATCCCGCATGATAAAGCCCATAAGCTTACGCCGTTTTCGCAATGGTTAGTAGATTATGCCAGTAACCTTGGAGCATTTCATGATACGCCAGAATCGCTGACGGAAGAATCTGAAAAATCCTTTTATGATTCGCCGAACTATAACATGCAAGAGTATTCACGACCACATGGCGGATGGAAAACATTTAATCAAATTTTTGCAAGACACTTTAAGCCAGGATATAGGCCTATCGCAGCAGTAGCAGATAATTCGATCATTGTAATGCCTGCAGATTCTAGCTTTGGAGGGCAATGGGAAATTAGAAAAGACTCGAACGTGACGGTTAAAAATTTGAATTGGAAAATAAGTGAATTATTAGAAGGAAGCCCATACAAAGACCAATTTGAAAATGGGATTTTTATGCATTCCTATCTTGGACCTACAGATTACCATAGACAGCATGCTCCCGTTGGCGGAAAAGTTTTGGAAGCACGCGTTATTCAAGGGCAAGTTTATTTAGAAGTAGAAGCTGTACCCGTGATAGATCATACAGAAAATCACGAACTAAAGTTCAAAAAAAATTATGACTCTTTAGATACTCCCGGTTATCAGTTTGCACAAACAAGAGGATTGATTGTATTGGACACTCCTATAGGTCTTGTGGCAGTTTTACCTATTGGAATGTGTCAGGTGTCATCGGTAATTATTACTGCTGAAGTTGGCGTTACAGTTCGCAAAGGCGAAGAGTTATCTTACTTTCAATTCGGTGGCTCTGATATTATATTAGTATTTGAAGCGTGTAGTAATGTGAGTTTAAGCGCACAAAAAACGTTACATTATAAAATGGGAACTAAAATTGGACAGGCTTATCCAGTAATTTAAAACAGGATAACAACAGAGTATTGAAACGAAAAATTAAAGAATGGCTTAAACGCTATTTACCGGCAGAAATTATTGGAACGATCACTGCTGTTGGTGGAGCTAGCATCACGCATTTATTTTCTGAAAACTTAATTCTTGTGGCCTACATGGGGTCTTTGAGCGAAGCTATTGGTTTCTATTCAACGATTTTAACTCAACATATTTTAAGAGTTAATGAAAAAAATCGTGATGAAAATAAATTATTTTCTTTTTATGATTTCACCAAAATCATTGCCAACATCCTACTGGAATTTGGACCTGCAGGAATAATTGATGGTTTATTACTGCGTCCATTTTTTATGTATGTATTTCCTACTGTTTTAAAAAACTTTACATTGGGTATTTTTATTGGGAAGATTGCAGGTGATATTACGTTTTATCTATTTGTTATATTAAGCTATGAAATAAAGAAACATTGGAAAAATTTAAATACTACTAAATATGGAACAAAAGATTAAACAAAAAAATATATTCAACGATATAAAAGATATTGGAGTTATTTGGGTGATGGATGAAGCTGCTAAACTTGGTTTTTATAATGGCAATGAAGAATGGGCTAATCTAGGGCAAGGCGAGCCAGAGGTTGGAGAACTAAAAGATGGCTCAGCTCGTATATTAGAGTTTAATATTGAATCCAATGATGACAGGTACGGCCCTACAAATGGAACAAATGAACTAAGAAAAACCATAGCTGATTATTATAACAGGCTTTATCGAAAAGATAAAGCCTCGCAATACACCGCTAATAATGTAAGTATTGCTATGGGTGGGCGTATGGCACTAACCCGTATTTTCAATAGTATTGGAGCAATACGGTTAGGTTATAAAGTTCCAGAATATCCCGCATACGAAGACATGTTGAATTACCAACTCAATAGAATCACTCCCGTATGTATTCCTACAAAAAAAGAAAATAATCATTCTATCCCATCTGCTGAATTTGCACAAGCAATAGCCGAATATGACCTGAATGCTTTCTTATTGAGTAATCCTTGTAATCCAACAGGACATGTGATTAAAGGCGAAGAATTGAATGCTTATGTACGTAGTTCAAAAGAAAAAAATTGTACACTTATTATTGACGAAATGTATTCGCACTTTATTTATGATAACGAAAATCCTTCAGGTTCGGGTGTGTCATCAGCTGAGTTTGTAACAGATGTGAATTTAGATTCCGTTTTAATTGTAGATGGTTTAACTAAATCATTTCGTTATCCAGGCTGGCGATTAGCATGGATTTTAGGTCCTGAACATATTATAGAAAAATTAGGAAGGGCTGCAAGTGCCATAGATGGTGGACCAAGCGTGCCAATACAAAGAGTTGCTCTACAATTGTTCGAGCCTCAAAGTGTAGATAAGGAAACCAAAGCTTTGCGTGAAGTTTTTAGTAGGAAACAAAATATCATGCTAAAATCATTACGCGAAAACGGCGTGATATGTTCCAGTGATGCTAACAGTACGTTTTATATTTGGGCTGATATAAGTAAACTACCTTCGCCTATAAACTATTCAAACTCATTCTTTAAGGAAGCACTAAAACATAAAGTCATAACAGTACCTGGTTATATGTTTGATATACATCCTGGTAAGGAACAAAAGGATTCTGAATTTAATCAGTACATTCGTTTTTCATTTGGGCCAACTGAAGAAAATATACAAATGGGACTCAAACGAATTACTCAGTTAATTAAATCGTATAGCTAATGATACCCAAAGGAAATTTACTTATCGTAGG
>JACMQJ010000663.1 GCA_014377055.1 Candidatus Sericytochromatia bacterium | reverse complement strand
ATAGTTAAACAAATAAATGAAAAATCAGACATTTTATTTGAAGAAAAGCAAGCTGTCATAGAATATACAGAGTTTTTTAAGTCAGTTGTAAATAAATTCAATAAATAATTTAAGTTCTAATAAGAATTAATAAACTTATCACAAAATAATATATTGACATGTAAGAGTAAAGTTTTTAGATGATTTGAGGTATATGTTGATGCTAAGATGTTGGTTGTGTCTAAAATAAAAGGAAGCATAGTTGAAAATAAAAGAGCTTCCCAGAATGAATATACCAATAAAGATAGAAATAAATAGTTTTTTTTCTAAAAATTTGCATAAATTTATGTTTAAAGAGGAGTTAAATATAGCAATCTCATATACATTAAGTTTAATAATATTAGATAGAAAAGCAACGATAAAAACAATTTCGTTAGATTCAGGAATTAAATTAGTGGATATTTCATATTATTTATCAGAGAATTACAGATATTGGGATATAGACATAATATTAGATGAAGATATAAAACAATGTGAAAATGATGGTTTAATAATATTAGATTCGTTTGTTATAGCCAAAGAAAACACAACTAAATCAGATGCAAGAAATGTGTATTCTTCTTGTCAAAAAAGGGTTTTAAAAGGTCAAGAATATTTGGTAATGATTTATGTAAAAGCGGAAGTAATAAGAGTTATAGGTATCAAAAAGCTAGAAACTAGACCTGATATGATTAACAAGAGCATAAAATTATTAAGTAACTATCTAAAATATAGAACAATAAAAGGTGTAAGAGCTGACAGTCATTTCTTTCATGAGCAAATTATTTATTTTTTAAGATTTAAAGAGGTAGAATTTATCTCAAAACCAAGAAGAGATAGTAAATGGGGAGATTTTCAACTTAAAGAGTATACAACTAAGATTAATAAAAACAGTTTTAGATATTACCCTAAAGAAAAGTTATATGCTAAAGCAATAATAGTTGAAAGCGAGATATATGGATTATGTAAGATTTTAATAGTCAAGACAAAATACAATAACCAAGAAAAGGGTGTCTTTTATGTAGTAAGTACAAATTTAGAGCTATCTGTAAGAGAAATATTAAAAGGTAAAAAACAAAGATGGCAAATCGAAGTCATTTTTAGAGACTGTAGTCAAAATCTTGGATTAAGAGATTGTCAAAGTACTTCTAAAGGTTCTATTCTTATGCACATATTTATGGTTTTTCAAACATATAATTACTTATCGTCCCTAAAAGAAAAATATGGTGGAACTATTGGAAGAATAAAAAGAAGGATATGTGACTCTAATCATATCATAACCAGTGTACCTGATATTCTAAAACTCAAAAAGGTCTGTTAAACATTGTTTCAACTGTCAAGTACTTGTTTTGATTTTGAACAAGTATATACTTATATTTAATATCTAACTAAAACAAAAATTATTTAAAATTTAAGCTATAGTAAAAAATAAATTTAAACTTTTTTATTAAGACCTTTTCCAACTTATTTTTAACCTAAATAGTTATTTTTGATCAACTAATTATTATCATCTCAAGTATAAAAAATATAAATATCAAAGTTTAAATCAACGTATTTATTCAAAAACTCTTAATGAGTTATTACAAATTACTTCCACAAAATGGACATATTGTCCAACCATCTTGACACTCTGACAGGCAAACTTTACAGTTCGTAGCTCCCCCACCTGATGAAGCCGAAGTCGGCTGTTGTTGTTCAGGAACATATTGTTGCTGTTGCTCTTCATAAGATGTCTTATCAAATTCAGGCTCAACACCTTCAGATATATATTGCTGACGTAATCTAATACAATATTCGACATGCTCAATACCAAAAAAACCTTGTTCCAGATAAATCTGTGCCAAAGGTTGTCTTAGCTCTATAGGCTGACTCTGCTGTATCTGATACGAATTATGATACTGCTCGTTAGTCAAATATCCTTGTTGGATTAATACTTGTGTAAGGGTTATACTCATGTTCTAAATTATTCTTATTAAAAATATAAAGGAAGATAAAATCTTCCTCACTGATAAATTATATTATAAGCCGAACCAATTTGGATGTTGACCCAAATCAATACAGATGCTTTTTGATTCTGTATACATATCAAGAGCTTGTAGACCCAACTCTCTACCAAAACCACTATTTTTGAAACCACCGAATGGTACTTCATTAAATAAGAAATTATATGTATTAACCCAAATTGTACCAGCCTTAATTTTTCTAGCTACAGTATGAGCTGTATTAACATTTTTTGTCCATAATGCAGCAGCTAATCCGTATTGTGAATCATTTGCTTTAAGTATTGCATCATTTACATCTTTAAATTTAATAACAGATAAGAATGGTCCAAAAACTTCTTCTTGTGTGATTCTCATAGTATGTTCAGCTTCAAAAATAGTTGGATTAAGGAAAAATCCATTACTCAAGTCACCACCAGCTTTATCACCACCTAATAAAAGCTTTGCACCTTCTGCTTTACCTATAGCTACATAGCTATAAACTTTATCAAATTGTTCTTTGGAAGCCAAAGCACCAACTTTGGTTGTCATATCAAGAGGATTACCCACTTTTATTTTTTGAGCAGCAACAAGAAGTTTTTCCATAAATTTATCATAGATACTTTCTTGTACATAAAGTCTTGATCCAGAAACACATGCCTGACCTTGATTGAGGTATACAGCAAATAAAGAGCCATGAACAGCATTATCAAGATCGGCATCTTCAAAAACTATATTAGGAGCTTTTCCACCTAATTCTAATGATACTCTTTTGAGAGTTTTTGAGGCTGTCTCCATAATCAAACGACCTGTTTTTGTTTCACCTGTAAAAGCAATTTTGTCTACATCAGGATGATTTACTAGTGCAGCACCAGCTGTTTCACCAAATCCAGGAACAATATTAAGTACTCCAGGTGGTAATCCTGCTTCATTAAATAACTCACCCAATTTTAGTGCTGTAACAGGTGTTTGTTCAGCAGGTTTTAATACTACTGTATTACCAGCAGCTAAGGCGGGTCCTAATTTCCATGCTGACATTAAAATAGGAAAATTCCATGGAATAATCTGACCAACAACACCAACAGGATCTTTGAGAGTATAAACAAGTTGACCACTAGCAACAGGTATGGTTTCACCTCTAATCATTCTAGCTGCAGCACTATAAAACCTAAAGCAATCTATAGCAAGTCCTAGGTCAAGAAACATACTTTCAACTATTGGCTTACCAGTATTTTGAGTTTCTAATTTAGCAAATTCTTCTTTTCTTGACTCAAGTAAGTCAGCTACTTTATTAAGAATAGCTGAACGTGTTGAAGCAGGAGTTTCTGACCAAGTATCAAATGCAGCTTTTGCTGATTTAACAGCTCTATCAATATCTTCTTTATCAGCTTCTTGAACTTTTGATAAAACCTCACCTGTTGCTGGGTTTATTACATCAAAACTTTTCCCAGATGCTGATTTTACATATTCTCCATTGATAAAAAGATCTTGTTCCATTGGTTTAGATGATAATTCAGTGGTCATTGTTTCCTCCTAATGATGCGGACATATTTTTAGATAATCTCTATTTTACACGGTTTTATAGCTTTTTGCTAATAAAATTTATTTAAGCAATAGAAATTTATTAAGTTGATGGAAATATTATTTTTGTAGTGATGAACAATTGAATTTTTATTACTAAGTCATT
>JACMQJ010000662.1 GCA_014377055.1 Candidatus Sericytochromatia bacterium | reverse complement strand
CCATTCTTTAATTCATCAAAGTCAAATACTTTGTTACTTATTTTGACATCAGGAACACTTAGAGGTTTTACCAAATAATAAATACTTACTATTTGTGCATTGGGATTAAAAACAGAAACCTGAAAAAAATCAGTTGTATAAAAGTGTTCAATAATATCTATCTCAATATTTAACTCTTCTAACCATTCTCTTTTTAGGCATTCATGTATACCTTCACCAAACTCAAGACCACCACCTGGAAACTTTGTTAAAAATTTATCTTGGAAATATTCATCAGTAAGCATGATTTCATGATTATCATTAATCCATAATCCGTATACTCTTATGCTAAAAAAGTTAGTGTTCATAATTTTATGCGTATCCTATTATTTATTTATGGATTTATTTATAGATTTATTTTTTATCTTTTTTCGACGACCAGATTCAAGAGTACCAATAGCAATAATACTTATTTCGTATAGAGCATATAATGCACCAGCTAATAGAGCTTGAGTAATCATATCTACAGAAGGAGTAATAATTGCACCTATAATAAAACTACCTAAGAAAGCATGTCTTCTATATTTTTTTAGTAACTTTACACTAACTATATTTATAAATGCTAAAAATAATAATACTAGTGGTAATTCAAATATTAATCCTGTTCCTAATAAAAGACTTGATGAGAATGAAATATAATTACCTATAGAAATCATTGCATGAATGTTACTTGGAGCAAATTCAACCAAAAATTTTACTCCAAAAGGTAATAGTAACTTATAAGAAAACACTATACCTATCAAAAATAAAAAATATGATAGTGTGATAATAGGCAAGGAAAAATGTTTTTCTTCTTTAGTTAATCCTGGTGCAATAAACCAATAAATACGATTGAGAATAATTGGCAAAGCAAAAATCAATCCCACAATAATGGCAACTCTAACTGTCGCCATGAAAGCTTCTCCAGGACTAAGAAATACTAATTCAACATTTTTTACATTATCAGTCAAAGGTGCTGTTAATAAATCTAAAAGTTGCTTGTAGTAATAAAAACACAAGCTTGAAGAAATAGTTAGAGAGAAGGCTGAAATAATTATTGCTTGTCTTAATTCCTCAAGATGACCAGTGAAGCTCATATTACTTTTTGGTTTATGATTTTTTGATAATACCTCTATTTCTTTATCTACAGGTTGTTCATCACTATCTTTTAAATTATTCTTTTTATGCACTTATTTTTATTTTGCCAATCAATATATACAAATTTTATCATGAGAATTAAATGCTAAGTGAATTATGAATCTAAATTTTTGATGATATTTATGTATACATTTTTTTTTGTAAAACTTAAATATTTTTTAGTTACCTAAAACTATATAATTTAACTTTAAAGAATTTTTTAATTTTAATATAGAGATTGAACAAACAATATGGTTGCAAAAAAAGAGTTAGACGCTGATAAGCTTAAAAATATCACAGATAAAACTATTGAGCATTATAATATTAATGCAGAAGATTTTTGGTTTGGCTCAAAAGATCATGATGTCACACAAAACTATAATTCACTTTTAAATGCTATAAGTTCCACTGCACCATTCAAGATTCTTGATTTTGGTTGTGGTCCAGGTAGGGACTTATTGTATTTCAAAAAAATTGGTCATGAGGTTACAGGTCTTGATGGAAGTATCGAGTTTGTAAAAATGGCAAAAAAAATATCAGGAGTTGAAGTTTTACATCAAGATTTTTTAAATTTAAAATTACCTGATTCTCATTTTGATGGTATTTTTGCCAATGCGACTCTTTTTCACATTCCTTCTCAAGAGTTTACACGAGTATTAAAAGATCTCAATAAATGCTTAAAAGATAATGGTATTTTATTTTGCTCAATTCCAAGAGGTAATGGTGAAGATTTTTATGATACACGTTATGGGGCTTATTATGAAATTGATGAAATGACTAAATTTCTTAATGATGCTAATTTTGAGATTATTTCTCACTATTACAGACCAGCAGGATTGCCAATATCTCAACAGCCTTGGTTAGCTATAGTTTCAAGAAAGAAACAAGTAAAAGATTTAAATGGTTAACACCAATTCTTTAAATATTATTTGTATTCATTCGTATAATTCGCAAAATTCGTGTCAAAACTTTTTAAGGCTTTAATACACCACCTAGTATTTTCTAGGTACTTGTCCAAACTTGAGTGATACTTTAAAATATATTCACGATCTTATCTAAATAATTTGCTAATCTT
>JACMQJ010000661.1 GCA_014377055.1 Candidatus Sericytochromatia bacterium | reverse complement strand
ATGATTTATAACGTAATATCTTAGGACTGTACCAATAAATTTAAAAAGATAATTTAAATTTACATCACCAAAGCCTAACTAAATGCTAGAATATAGCAATTGAATAATGTATTTTAATATCAAGTAAAAAGAGAATTGGTTTTTAAAAAATAATAGTATGACTAATATTGAACAGGATAAAATTAGAAATTTTTCTATAATTGCCCATATAGATCATGGTAAATCGACATTGGCAGATAGATTAATTGAATATACAGGCTCATTATCTAAACGAGAAATGACCTCCCAAGTTCTTGATTCTATGGATATAGAAAAAGAAAGAGGGATTACAATCAAGGCACAGACAGCCAGACTTAACTATAGAGCTGATGATGGAGAAGATTATGTACTTAATCTAATTGATACACCTGGACACGTAGATTTTACTTATGAAGTATCTAGAAGTTTAGCAGCCTGTGAAGGGGCTATCTTAATTATTGATGCAACTCAAGGTGTTGAAGCCCAGACTATTGCTAATGTTTATTTGGCTATCGAGAATAATCTTGAAATAATACCAGTTGTTAACAAAATAGATCTACCAAGTGCCGAGCCTGATAGAGTAAAAGCCGAAGTTGAAGAAATTATTGGTATTGATACCTCCGAAGCTGTTTTAACCAGTGCCAAAGAAGGTATTGGTATTAGAGAAGTTCTTGAAGCTGTAGTCAAAAAAATACCTCCACCAAAAGGTAGTAAAAGAGAACCTCTAAGAGCTCTTGTTTATGACTCATTTTATGATTCTTATCGAGGCGTTGTAATCTTATTTAGGATATTTACTGGTGAGATTAAGATTGGTGACAAAATCCAAATGATGTCTAACGGTAAAACACATGATATTACGGAACTAGGATATTTAACACCAAAACAAGTTAAAGTTGCATCTTTATCATCTGGTGAAACAGGTTATTTATCAGGAGCTATTAGAAACGTTCAGGATGCAACTGTTGGTGATACTATTACCCTTGCCGAAAACCCAGCTACAGAAGCATGGCCTGGTTATAAGCCTGCTATACCTATGGTATTTTGTGGAATGTACCCAATTGATACAGAACAATATGAAGATTTAAAAGAGTCACTTGAAAAACTTAAATTGAATGATGCTGCTCTTAACTATGAGCCAGAAACATCTGGAGCGTTAGGTTTTGGATTTCGTTGTGGATTTTTGGGCTTATTACACATGGAAATAATTAAGGAAAGATTAGAAAGAGAATACAATCTGAGCTTAATACTAACCCCTCCAAGTGTTGTCTATCATGTCTATCTCACTGATGGTGAGATGGAAAGAATAGATAACCCAATGAAGCTACCTATTGTTACCAGAATAGATCGCATAGAAGAGCCTTATGTTGAGGTTTCAATTTATTTGCCAAATGAATATGTTGGAGCTATTATGGATTTAGCTCAAAACAGAAGAGGTAATTTTATTAATATGAATTATATTAATAAAACCAGAGTAAATCTAAAATACGAAATGCCTCTTAGTGAACTAATTACAGACTTTTTTGATCATCTAAAATCAAGAAGTAAAGGTTATGCTTCTCTTGATTATGAAATATGTGGCATGCGACCTTCAAAGCTAGTCAAACTTGATATGTTAGTAGCTACCGAAAAAGTTGATGCTTTATCAATGATTGTACCTACTGAAAATGCGGCAAGAGTAGGAAGACAGTTAGTAGATAAATTAAAAGAAATTATTCCACGCCAGATGTTTGATGTAAAAATACAGGCTGCTATTGGTGGAAAAATAGTTGCTAGTGAAAATGTTTCTGCTATGAGAAAAAATGTCCTTGCCAAATGTTATGGTGGCGATATTAGTCGTAAAAGAAAATTACTCGAAAAACAAAAAGAGGGTAAAAAGAAGATGAAGCAAATAGGTAATGTCGAAATACCTCAAGAAGCATTTATGGCTGTTCTCAAACTTGGAGAAGATTAAAATGAATAAAGACTTATCAAAAAATCTTCGCTCTGAAGAGAGTGAAGATTATAACATTGACGATATTATTGAAATCAATAAGGTTGATTCTGATCCAGAATCTCCACTTAATAAGCATATTGAAATGATTAATTCTGATAAGTCTGATAAAACTATTAAATCAGCCCAAAACGAAAAATCTGAAAAGCATATTTCATTTAGAATCGAAAACTCTTTATTAATTGTCGATAATAATAATTATGACATACAAAAATTAGAAGATATTGATCTGGTTCTAAAAAATATATCTGTTATATTAACTGATAGAGTAACTTATTCAGTTAATAAATTTTCTCACATGACACATAGTGAAAATGAATTAAAATCTCTCTATATTGATCTTGAAGAAATATCCAAAAAAAGAGGTAGTGCCAAAGAAATTATGGATATTGCCTCAAAAATACAAATGTCTGAGGAAGAAAAAAATAATAAATTTATTTCTAATGATGAAATACATAAAACTATGGAAGATATAACTCTTATCAGCTCTGTTTTATCAAAGTTTCAGAGTATATTAGAAAATAATATTTTTAAATAGTTAATCAAAATGGCTAAAGTAACTTTTTTACCTGAAAATAAGACTATTGATTTTAATCTCGGTTATACCATCTTAGAAGCTGCCCTTGATAATGGAATAGATATACCATCTATCTGTCAAATGGGATTATGCTCTACCTGTATGGTAAAAATAGAAAAAGGTCAAGAATATTTATTTGAAAATTTTGGTGATAATAGCTTTGACAATCCAAATAATTCAAAAAGTTTTTTGTCTTGTATCTGCGAACTAAGAGAAGAAACAGATACTGAAATAATCATAAATATCAGCTAAAATATTCAACTTTCATAATAAAAACGGTTGAAATCAAAAATATCAAAACACTTATTGCTGAAACGCAGACAAGTAACATCGTTATTTTATTAGAATCATCTTTACACTTTTCAATAAATTTATCTTTTAGTAAGTTTTTATCCAAAAATAAAGCAAAAATAGGTTTAGTATCTGGATTTGTATCACTGTGATAGTTATCATAAAATTCTTTTAGTTTATCAGGGTACATATCTTGCATATACTCTATTAATCGACTTTTTATATTATTTATTTCATATCTATTAAATATAATAGTAAATAATCCATTAGGTATTAATAATAAAAAAAGATTGGTAAAAGATACTATACCAATATATTTATGAAAAAAAATGTTTAACAAAAAAACGGCTAGTATGTTAGATACTAGCCATTGCCAATAGAGATATATATTAGATTTATTGATCTTATTCTTCATAATCTTTCAATCAAAAAAAAGAGGAATCTTTTGGAAACCTCTTTTAAAGTTACGTTATAATTTTAAATTATTACTTTGTAGCAGGAGCTACTGGATCGGACGCTGGAGCTGGTGGTGTATTTTTAATATTACTTTCAGCTATGCTAGCAAATTCATTTTCAAATTCTGACTTGCTTAATTCACCCTTAGCATCTTTATGAAACCAAGTTTTTTGTTGTGTATCATATTTATCAAAAGCATCAATAAAAGCTTTTGAAACTAATCCTGAGGTTAATTCTTCTTTTGAAACTAAGCTATCTTTGTTTTTATCAAGTGTTTTGAATAAAGCATCAGCAGCTTTTTTAAGTCTTAAAGTTAAGCCAATTTTACCAAAAAATCCAGGATAAAATTCCTTTTCGGTAACTTTACCATCAAGATTTTCATCAAGAGCATAAAAAGCTTTTGCTTGATCTGGTGATGTTACACCAAATTCGTCAGGTGTTATTATCTTATCGCCATTTTTATCAAGTTCTTTAAATGCAAGTTTGCTTGATTTTTGAATTTCGTCATAGATACCTTTGTATGAACTTGCTTCAACTGATTGATTAGTTTGTGCATCTACTGTTGGTGTTGTTAATAGCGATGGATCTGTACCACATGCTGTAAGTGAGCTAGTCATCATACCTAATACTATTATTGCAACTGATTTCTTGAACATTTTTTTATAACTCCTTATAAAAATAACCTAACCTTATTTTCTATATTCATATTATCTACTAATTCACACTAAATCTTACGTTAAGTTTTGGTTAACATTTAAGTAATTTATATTTAACTGATAAATTCTTTTAATTCAAGAGTTGCTGGTATACCATTTTCAGTAATACCAAACTTGATTGGACCAAGACCCTCAGACAACCATAAAAAAGAGGATTTGCCTTGTTTTCCTTCTACAATGATTCTTGCTGTATCAAATGTACCATAAGGTACTTTAATAGATTCAATAGTTTCAAATCTAAATCCAGAAGACTTACCTGAAGATGGCAAAGGAGCAAAAGAATTAATGTCTACAGTATTTTCAAAACTTTGGTCACCCATGACAGTTTTAATTTTTACATTATCACCTTTTATATCAATAACTTCCATGGTTAATTCAGCCTGTACACTTAATCCTTGAACATTAAGAAACATAGCAAAGACCCATTTCATATTGATTGTAGGTGTTGGGTAAAAAGATTTTAGATAATTTTGATCTACTTCTGAACCAATAGATTTTTTTTTACCTTTTTCGTCTGTATTTCCTTTTTTTGACATTTTTTGTGTGAAATATATATAATAATAAATACAACTATAATCTTATATTTATCAGACATATCAGTCAAGGTATTAAGTTTTAAGATTTATCATATTTTTATTAATTTTTTTGTTAACTTACTCACCCCCGCCTTGAGGGCGACCCCTCTCTTTTGAAAAAGAGGGGTAAGAAAGAAAATGAGTTAAGTAAATTAAATTCTACTCTTACTCGCCTCTCTATTGGTTTAGAGAGGCGAGCAAGAGTGAGTAACCTAATTAGATAATTTAGCGGTCAAAGATGATTTTATTTCAGGAGATAAGCCTTTATATTGTTCTTTACTCATACTTTGTAATAATAACTTTAAAGTTTTATCAGATACTTGATTTTGGTTAATAAATTCTGTAAGATGCTTATTATTATTTCCAACACTTTGATTATCGGCAAGTTTTTTCATAATATTAAATGTATTTTTTTCACCAAGCTTTTTTATTAAGTCAGGTACGATACTTACTTTGGTAAAAACAAGACTCAAATTTTCACTAGGAAGACTTAATAATGACTCAACATCTTGATCAGATATTTTGCTTGCTCTTAATTTATCAACAAAGCTATTAATATTTTTTAGCTCCGAGCTATTTTCTGGTTTATAGGTAGAACCGTAACTTATATTAACAACATTATTTTTTATTTCGACACTATTAAGTGTTGCCTGATCGTTAACATATTTACTAACCAAGCTTTGTAAGTCAACTTTGATAAGATTACCTTTTCCATTGTATTCAACTTTTACTTTATCAGCCTCAGCATCAACTAATTTGGAAGTTATAATATTTTCGGCTTTACCTGTAAAAGGTTGAGCGACACTTTGAATCAAACCCAAAAAGCCTCTTAATCTAGTTTTATCAATAGAAACATCAAGCTCTTTACCTTTAATAGCAATACTTACGCCTAAGTTAACATTAGCTATTTTGTACATATTAACAATTCCGCTTACAGTTACCAACCCGTCAGGAGAAATATCTACTTTAATATCTTTTAATTTGGCATGAGGTATTTTTCCATTTTCAGCAATAAGATTTTTGATAGAGTCAGTGATAGAGCTTTTTAATTCATCATTTAGATTGAATGATAAATTACCGTCTTTAACATAAAATTTCTTAGCTTGATTTATTTCTGAGTTAGATGAAAATTCAATTTTGTCAAAGTTGATAATTTTATCTATACCAAAACTATTTAATTTTAATTTTGCATCTGTAACAGTTGTAGTCGATTCTAATTTAAAGTTTTTGATTTGAAAATCTTTATCAAGATCAATCACTAGATTTTTATAATTATTATTGACATTTGCTTGAGCAACAAATTTGTTAAGAGCTTCAACAGTATCTTTAATTGATTTTTTTACTGACTCAGGACTAGACTTATTAGCTGAAAACTTCTCTAATAGAACTTTTACTTTGTCAACACTAGTTGATATATTCCCAGCTATTTTTAATTCATAGCCACCATTAGAGGAATGTAATTCACCAGATTTATTATTAAGAGTAATACCCTCAAACTCCAAAGCAAATTTTAATTCAGAAACATCAACAAAGCCATCTTTTTTTAGTGTTACTTTGCCACTGGCATAAGTTGGGTTAGCTGTATTTTCATTTTCGGTAGGCAGATTTTTAAAATTAAATCCATCAACCATCCCATTTAAATTAAAGTTTTTTCCTTCAAAAGACATCCCGTCTTTGTCATTTGTCATTGTGACATCAGCATCAGCCTTAATATTAACAGGTCGTGAAACACCTTGATTAACTATAGTCCCTGATACTTCCAATGCTTTTATTTGACCTCTACCAGATTGAGAAGCAAAATTTATTTTTTCAGCTTTACCATTAGTTGCAGGTGTAAATTCTATTTGACCACTAATATTAAAATCTTTTAATTCTGTACCATTAAGATTAGCGTTTACTTTTGTAGAATCACTACTTAGGGATATTTTATTATTGCTATCCATTTTTAGAGTAATTTTGCCTGGAGGTTGATTGGTAATACTTAGAGCTTTTTCAGGGATATTTAATTTCAGATCAGTAGCAGTGACACTAACACTATAATTCATATCTTTATCAATACTGACATCCAAGTCATCATATTTAATTTTTTCTAATTGAAATCTATTAACTATTTGTTTTAAGGAATCAAGCTTTTTTTTCATTTCAGGATTATTAGAAATACTGCTATTACTAGATATTTTGGTGATAAGTTCGTCTAATTTACCTTTATCTGCTTCAAAGCTTCCAGAAAGATGTATTTTAAACTCTCCATCCTTATTTTCAATATCACCTTTACTAACTAATTTGACGCCTTCAACTTCTAAACCAAAATCAAGACCTTTAACGGTAGGTTTACCATTTTGTGGTATATTTATTTCACCATTAAGACCATCTTCGATAGTTTTAAAATTAATACCTGCAACATTTCCTTCTATTTGGATATTATCAGCTGTTACTTTGTAATCATTGTTTACCTTATTGATAACTAATTTACCATTATTAGTATCCGAAATTGAATCTATCGCAAATTGATTTGCACCTAATTTACCAGATAAACTAAAAGGAGTGGTTGGATTTAATTTTTCAACAGTTATTTGCTGAGTTTTGGTATCATAAATTATTTTTCCTTGGAATTTTAGGTTTTGTAAATCAATATCACCAAACTTACCACTAACTGTTCCATCGGTGCTACTTAGTATATATTTGTCACCTTCTTGTTTAATATCTATATGACCATCAGTTGATATTTTTAAAGTATTTTTTTGCTTTGGCAAAATAAATTCCAAATCAACGTTATCGCTGAGAGTTAAAGATTTTTTATCTGGTGAATTATTAAAAGTAATCGAACCTTTAGAATCAAAACTTTTTAGAGTCATATCTTGAAATGATACATCACCTTTAAAGCTAGTTGGTGACTTGATAATAATTGAGTTATTATCCATCTGTATTGCACCATTTGCCTCAAAGTTTTTAAAGGTAACTCCTGCGACACTACCACTATTAATTTTGAATGGTTGATCTTTATTATCAAAGCTCAATAATTTTGTTTTGCTATCAAAAGATATATTTCCAGAAAAATCAAATTTTTCGAGATTAGTATGACCAACCTTACCATCTATAGTGGCTTTATCTGTGCTGATGGAAGTTTTGGTACCATCATTGGTTATTTTTATCAATCCAGAAGCGTTGATATGTGAAGCTTGGCTTTGACCATTCATTTTTAGATCAAGACTAACCTGATCATCAATGATAATAACTTTTTGCTTAGAATTATCAAAAGAAATATTTCCCTTTGATTTAAAATTTGCTAAAGTTGTATTATCAAAAGTGGCTGAACCTGTAAACTCAGTTGGACCTTGTAAAGTGATCGAATTATTTTCACGAATTTGTAAACCACCTTTAATGGCAAAGTTATTAAAAATAACTCCCTCAATACTTCCACTCTTTATTTTTAATGATTGATCAGGTTTACCAAAAGTAACTATTTTTTCTTTTGTATTATAAGATACACCACCATCCATCACAACATCGGAGGCTAATTTTTTGGCAGGACTTCCTTTACTACTAACAGTAACATTTAATTTACTATTTTTTGCAGAAACATTAAGCGTATCATCATTTTTTGTGACTAATAAATTGTTACCACTAACTTGTAAACCCTCAGCATTAAGCTTTACTTTTGAGGCATTAACTAATTTCAGATCACCTTTTTTATCAAGTATTACAGCCGTTTCGGTAGTTAAATCTTCCACTTTAAATTTACCAAATGAACCACTAAGATTTTTTAGACTTCCATTTTTACTACCATTTAAGCCACTTAAGGTTATTCCTGTTTCAGGATTATAGACAACTTTACCTGCAAAGCTTGCGTTTTTGGCTGGACTTAGATTAATTTTGGTACCAGCAAAATTAGCTTCTAATGTTAGATGCTTACTTTCAACTGTAACAACATCATTTTTATCTACTTTAACACTACCAACAAAACTGATACCATTAATAACATTTTTTTCATTAAGCACAAGGCTATTGACGTTAGCACGACCACCTTTGGAGCTAAAAAAAACATCTCCATTTTCACTTATTTTTATAGCTGCGTTGGTAACATCAACCTTTTTTATATCTACCTTATTGATCAAAACCCTATCAGCTAAAATATGATCTCCATCAATCTTAACATCTCCACTACCCTCTACTTTAACGCTACCAGTAAAACTGACATTATCAATAATAACATCATCATGATTAATATTTAGCTTTTGTACATTGGTACGACCACCTTTGGAGGTAAACATGATATCACCACTCTTAGTACCAATATCTAAAACAGAATTGGTAACATCAAGTTTTTTTATATCTACTTTACCACCTATATTTAAAAGATCAGCTTTTATATTTTTACTGTCAATTTGAATATTTGGATTATTTCCTTGAGTTAGAGTTATATTACCATTAAGACTTAAATTACTAACTGTTATAGGAGAATGGGTAGGATTTAGTTGTCCAGTTATATTTTTTGCATTAATATTTAATACTTCTGTTCCATCAGGCTGTTTTTGAAACTTAATATCTCCATCGGTTGACTTGAGATTTAAGTCAGTTGAGCCTTCCTTTATTTTAAAATCACGTACAGAAAGATGACCTGAATGTTTATCTGATACTTTGGTTTTTCCGTCTGGACTAATATCAACAGTTTCACTAACACCTGTAATACTTACTTTTCCACTACTTTTAAAATCTTTGATGCCCAAAGCTTCTAATTGTCTTTTCATTTGTGGTATTTCTGGATCTGTTATATCAAGAGCAAGATTAGTATCACTAAGTTTTATATGTGATGATTTGTCACTACGGTTAACACCATTAACTACAGTACTAATGGAATCATGATGTCCTGTATCATTTGCAAATATTCCACTAGGATTAGTACTTCCAGTCGCTTTAACATTTAAATCAATATTAATACTGCCATCATGATCAAGACTAAAACTGCTTTTATTATCTTTAATATCTTCAAGATATAGTTTCATATCACCGATAGGGACTTCTTTAATTAATTTATTATTTTTGAGGTCAGGAATAAGTTTAAATTGATTCTTTATGTTTGGATCAGGAATTGCGGTTAAACCCAAGTCTTTGGTTAATTTATTTCTAACAAAATTAGCTAACAGTCTATCAGGATTAGCAATTAATGTACCGATAGGACTGATAATAAATGCAGCTGTTTTTAAAACTTTAGATAAACTAATATTGGTATCAATACCATCTTTAGTCATTGTAAGCTTTATAATGCCTAAATCTATACCTTTATGTAGAGTTATTTTTATTTGACTAGTACTTGGGTCTACATTAACTCTAATATCACAATCTATATGGTTTTTTTTTAGATCTTCTTTTAGTTGTGCAACGGAGCTTTCAATTAGATCTTTAGATATTTTGATATTGCCTTGAATACTAGCATTTAAGTCACCTTTT
>JACMQJ010000660.1 GCA_014377055.1 Candidatus Sericytochromatia bacterium | reverse complement strand
CAAAATATAAGGTTAGGATTATTTATTAAATGGATTTTAGTAGTTTTTCAATTAGCAATATAGAAAATAAGTTCCACCAAGTGGAAAATTTTCTTGCTGAAAAAATACACCCTAATCCTAGCCAAGCACAACAAGTAAATACTGGTCTTAGTAATGATAGTGTCAATATTAGTAAATATAATACCTCATCGAATATATCTAATAGACCAGGAGTGAGTTTTTCACAAGTTAATCAATTAACAGGTATCAATAAAAATCAATCTGTAGACTCTATTATTTCCAATATTAATCAAATACAAGATCCAAATGCTAGGTCAGCTAAACTTAGAGATTTGATGATTAACTTAATTGATGATAGTGACTTTGTTGGTGCAATAAAAACTATAAATGCAACTCCATCACTTGTTTATCGTAATTCTATGTTTAAAGGTTTGGTTCAAGAATTAGCTTCAAGTCATGATTATAATTCAGCTATTAACCTGATTAATCAATATTCTGATGAACGTGTCAAAAATGAAATGAGAGCTTATGTTTCATACTATGCTAATAATTCAGATAATGATTCAACAATAGCAGCATCTGTTGATGGTGACAAATCTATAACTCATGTTGCCAAGCTAAAAGCTGAAAATATTATGGGTTCAGTAAGTAACTTTTTTTCTAGTGTTGAACACAGTGTTTTATCACCATTTACAAGTAGTACAACCGCCAACAAAATGGCGGAAGGTGCAGAAAAAATAGTTGGTAAGCAGTATAGAGCAGTTTATCTTGATTATGGTAATAAGGCTTGTGCTTATAGTGTTTCACAAATGATTAAGGGCATACCTGGTCTTGAAGGAGTTGGTTCCGCTGAATGTAATATGTTAGCAAGACAATTACAACAAAAAGGTTTTACAAAAGCTTATAGTAATGGATTTAGCTCTATAAAAGGTAAAATAGATTATAAACCTGGAGATATAGTGTTTTTTGTTAGAAATAACAAAGACGGATATGGACATGTTGGCATGGTTTCAGAAGTTAGAAATGGTATACCTTATATGGTAAATAATTCTAGCTCAAAAAGAGAAGTTGTAAAAATAAGATTAGACCAATACTACAAGGTTCCTGTAGCAGTATTTAGAGCTCCTACCTAACAAATAAAAGGTATTTTAGCAGTATATATTGAACAATGTAGCTTCAGACCATTGTCATTTTAGATAAGTAGTTCTACTCCAAAACCTTAAAATCTAATTTCCACCAACCATTGAAGGTAAGTTGCAAGTTAGGTATATTTATTTCAAAATAAAAAAACTTAAGACTGTATATTCCTTTATCTGTTCTTACCAAAAATTCAGAGCTAAATCTACCGAGTTTTTTGCTTGATATAACCTCTAATATCTCGTGATGTTGCTCTAAAAACCAAAAATCTATAGGCAAATGTATTCTAGGTTCATATTGAACCATAATAACTTTTTTGATAAGCTTAGTTCTACCAGAACCAATTCTTTCTAGGATGTCGCCTTGACTTAGCATAAAAATACCTCATTAAACGTTTTAAAACATTTTTTACGACTTTTACTTATCAATTTTACAAAGTCTATTATCCCAGTATGAGATGATTAAATTGATTATAACATGAAAATATTAGTTAACTTTAAAATTTTTATATAGTCATGATCACAATTTAATATTAAGTTTATCTAGCCTTTTAAATAAACGACCGAGATACCTTCACCACCTTCATTAGTTTCACCAGAACGAAAGCTATCAATGTATGATGTACGTTTTAAATAATCTCTAACAGCATTCCTTAAAGCTCCAGAACCCTTACCATGAATAATATATAAAGTATTAGCACCAGTCAATGATGAACCATCAATAAACTTAGATACTTTTTCCAAAGCCTCCTCAACATACAACCCACGCAAATCACACTCATTAAATGAGTTTCGATAAGATTCTGTTTGCACTCTTGGAGCTGTCTTGATTTTTGTACTGATACCCATATTTTTTAAGCTCTTAACTCTTTGTTTTAATTCTTTTCCTTCAACTTTAGTTAATTCAGATTTGTCTATTGTTAATTTTAGAGGCCCAGCTTGTACTTCTATCTTCTTATCTTTTAAAGATATTACTTGCACTAACTGTCTGATTTTTTCTAAGTAAAAATAATCACCAACATTAATTTCTAAGTCGTCCTTTGGTACTATAACTTTTGCTTCTAGCTGATTTTTATACTTATTTTTAAATTTCTTGCCAACATTTTCAATTGATAGTCTCGAGTTTTCGGCATTTTGAGAATTTTTATCTCTTTGTAAATCTCTAACAACTTGCCTTATTTCTTCCATAGAGCTACTTATATCAGCTTCAAAACTCTCATAAAGATTATCTCTAATTTTTTTCTTTTTTGCTTCCAATTCCTCAAATTTTTGATTATACAAAATCTCTTTTTCACCTAGGGAATAATTTAATTCCTCAAATCTACTTCTTTCTGTTATTAATTTTTTATATTCTTTTTCCAAATTTTCGATCGAGGCTGCAACATCCTGTTCCTCACCTTTTAAAAGTTCTTTCGCTCTGATAATTGTTTTTGAATCAACACCTAATCTTTGAGCAATATATATTGCATTACTCTTACCAGGAACACCAATTAAAAGCTTATATGTTGGTGATAAAGTTTCAACATTAAACTCAACCGAAGCATTAGAAATACTAGGAAAATGAAAAGCCATTGTTTTTAATTCTCCATAATGAGTGGTCACAACGATTTTTGCTTTTCTTTCAATCAAAGCTTCGATAATAGCTTGAGCGATTGCGGCTCCTTCGGTTGGGTCTGTACCTGTACCAACTTCATCAAGTAAAATTAATGATTTTTGATCGGCATTATTAATAATACTGTTTATATTAATCAGATGACCCGAAAATGTTGAGAGGTTTTGTTCTATACTTTGTTCATCACCTATATCAGCCAACACTTTTTCAAAAAAGCCTATTTCTGATTCAGTTTTTGTTGGTAAATATAATCCAGCCTTAACCATCAAAACACATAAACCTAATGTTTTAAGTGTAACTGTTTTACCACCAGTATTTGAGCCTGTAATAATCATCGCATCAAAAGTTTTTCCAAGTAAAAAATCAATTGGTGTCACATTATCTTCACCTCTTTGTTTGATTAATAAAGGGTGTTTTACCTTATGTAAATCAATAATACCCTTATCATTAATATGAGGTTTTTTTGCATTAATCGAAATACCATATTGAGCTTTGGCAATAATTGAGTCAAACTCCGCCATACGTTCGATAGTTTCTAAAATTGCTTCAATATCAGGAGCTATTTTTTCGCCTAATTCCCTAAGTATTCGTTCTATTTCTACTCTTTCTTCAACAATTTTCCTAGCTAATTTATTATTATCTTCAACAATAGACATTGGTTCAAGATAAACGGTAGATCCACTGATTGATTGATCTTGAACAATTCCTTTGATTGAGCTTTGAGCCTCTGCTCTTACAGGTATTACATATCTACCATTTCTTTGAGTAATGATTGTTTCTTGAATTATATTTTTGTATTTTGAATCTTGGAGCATTCTAGTCAAATTATCTTTTATATTTTGTTGTGTTTGCCTCATAGAATGCCTTATTTTCCCTAAAGCTTGGCTGGCTGAGTCTTGCATCGTTCCATCTGAAGAAAATGCTACGTCAATCTCAATTTCTAAATCCTGATTGGTATAAAGAGGGAATACAAGCAAATAAAGCTCTTTATCTTCAGTTAGTTTATTTATAATAAATCTCTTTAGGTTTCTAACAGATTTAAGTGTTGATGAAATATCTAAAAAATTAACACCTGTTAAAATTATTCCCTTAGCTATATCTTCCAATGATTTTTTGATATTCCTTAAGCCACCAATAGGTATATTACCCTCAGTATCAAATAAATGTAATGCCTCTGAGGTTTGTTTTTGGAGCTGTAGAGCATGCTCATAAGATTGTGCAAATGGTAAATTTAGGCAATATGATTTACCCAATTCTGATGTTGCTTTTTTAGCCAATTCGTCTAATACACTAGTCCAAGATAATGCTTTGGTACTATTTAAATCATTCATTTTAAAAATTCTGTCTTTACAAAAAATATATACTAGAATTTTACCTTTGAAATACAATTACAAAGCAATATTTAAAACAAATATTATAAGTCTGTCTAATAATGCCGAACCACCTATTTTAAAAATATTATTTGTCTTCATTCGCAAAATTCGTGTCAAAATGTTCTCCTCATCTGTTTCTTATCTGTTATATCCGCATCATCTGTAGTTAAAATATTTTGTTTACTTTTTAGTAAATATTAACTTGCAATAACATTACTAACTTGTTATAGTTATATTAGGTTAAGTTAAGGTTAACAAAACTAATATTAGAATAATTTCACAAAAGGAAAAAATGAATATTTCAATTAGCATAGATAAAAGAATACATTTGTATGAATTTGTTGATCATGATAAAAAATATCTAAAAATAAAATTTATGTATGATGTACAAATATATGAGCTTTTGATGAGTCTTAAGGTCATAAAATGGGATAGGCAAGACAGATTTTATTATATGGAAAATAATTCAGATAATTTAAATAATTTTCAATCTTTATTTAAAAATATTGCTCAAATTAACTATCATAAAGAAACGCTTTTAGCTGAAAAGACTATTATTGAAATACCAGTAATTAAAAAAATAGAATGTCCAGAAGAATTTATTGAAAAACTAAAATTAAAAAGATATAGCGAAAATACAATAAAAACTTACAAGTATATGTTTTGCAATTTTATTAATTTTTTTCCTAATATGAATATTGACGATATTTCAGAAAATGATATAAAAACATATCAATTACATCTTGTAAGGGTAAAAAATGTTTCGGAGTCATATCAAAATCAATCAATTAATGCCATAAAATTTTATTATGAAAAAGTAAATCATGGAAATAAAAAAATATATACTTTAGAAAGACCTAGGAAATCATACAAATTGCCAAATGTTTTAAGCGAAGAAGAAATTAAGAATATTTTTAGACAAATTGTTAACTTAAAACATAAATGTATTCTCTATGCTATTTATTCAGGGGGTTTGAGAATAAGTGAAGCAGTTAACTTGAAAGTTAGTGATATTGATTCAAAAAGGAAACTAATATTTATAAGAGGAGGAAAAGGTAAAAAAGATAGGGTTACACTCTTATCAGAAAAATTATTAATCTTACTCAGGGATTACTACAAAGAGTATAAGCCAAAGGAATGGCTATTTGAAGGTCAAAATATAGATCAACAATATAGTGTCAGGAGTATTGATAAAATATTAAAAATTAATGCACAAAAAGCTAAAATAGCTAAAAATGTTACTGTTCATAGTTTAAGACACAGTTTTGCAACTCATCTTTTAGAAAGAGGGACTGATTTAAGATATATTCAAAGTTTATTGGGTCATACTTCAAGTAAAACAACAGAGATATATACTCACATAACTAAAAAAGGTATTGATAAAATTAAAAGCCCTTTCGATTATATGGATATATAAACATTATGACATCTTATCCTGTAATATAAACTCGTAAAGCTCCTGATATACTAAATTGCTTAAATGTTTGCATCATTGTATATTTAAAAAATTTGAATTGCCTTCCAAATACTTCCATCATAATCTTACCTTCCAGTGAAAGCAATATGCAATCATAATATATACTAATTTCAGAATGATTTACCTCTAAATAATCACACATTCCATACTCATCGAATTGAAAGGCTTCTTGTTTTTTTTTAGCCAATTGAAGCCATTCTGAGTTTGGCAATATTTTTAGTTTTTCGATTATATTATAGTAATATTCTGTCTTGTCATAAAGAAGCGGATATATTGTCTCAAGAAAAGGAATAAGTTGTTTATGTAAAATATTTTCATTTAGTATTAAATAATAAAATTTCTCGTTCTCAATAACTGTATATATTTAGGGAATATAATGAAGTTATTCTTTCATTTTTTTCTGTAACTGCTCAATATTGATTTGGGCTTTTTTGAGTTCTGTCTTTTCGATGCCAATTTTTGTTGCAAGTCCAATAGATAAAAATTGTCCCATATTTTTCTCCTTTTAAGTAGTTATTAAACTATACTATGAAAATACAATAACTCTTATTTGGTAAGATTTTGAATTAAAAGGTGCAGATACTTATCCAAAATAGCTGTGTATCTGAACCTTTTATGTTATGATAATTATAAAATAACTGCACCTAGGTGCATATATACAGATGTTAGTTGCAATACAAAGAAATAATTTAGCGAATATTTTTAAAAATAAATAGTGATAAATTTTATAGTATTCTGTTTCTCATTACTGATATTTAAGAGCTAATTTAAGTGTAGTATTTCTCCAAAAATTTATATGGTTTTTGTTAATCTAATTTCTAATTACACAAACTAAAAGCTAATTTAGTTCAAGGCTTTTCAT
>JACMQJ010000659.1 GCA_014377055.1 Candidatus Sericytochromatia bacterium | reverse complement strand
CAAACAAAAGTAGCTTTACCTGCATTCCATTGAACATTAGCTGGTTTATCAGGAATATCCTTGATTATCTTTGCACCTTTAAGCAGTTTAACCATAGTATCATAATCGCCATGAACATCTCCCATAGCAAAAATATCTTGACTTGTACTTACATTGACAATAGCAGGGTTTTTTGACCAATCACGTTCATTTTCTCTACTGTTATTATTTAGTGCTGTAATATTATTAGTCTGGTCTTGTGAAATTAAAGAATTTTGTGTATTTTCAAAACAAGAACTGCTTAGACTAATTAATAAAATTGCTATGGATAGGGATATTTTTTTCATTTTTGTTTACAAATAAATTTATGATATGAATCTTAGCTTAATCTTATTCTCTAAAATGATTAACTGTCAATAAAATAAGTAAAAGTTTCACAATTTTCTCACAATTTTTTATTAGTTCTAATTAAAAAGGTTTACTGTCAATGTCATTAAGTTAACGAACTTAGGTAGTTATTTTTTAGTGATAATTACAAGAGGCTTTTTATATCACTTTCAAATGTACTTTTTAGAGTTATACCCACATATTTTTTGGAGATTATACCATTTCGATCGACCAAAAAAGCTGTTGGTATAGAGATAATATTTCCGTATTTTTCAACAACATGTTTATTTCCAAGAGCTACTATATATTCAATTTTTTCTTCGTTCATATATGGAATAACCACATCTTTTCCTTGTTGATCCATTGAAATAGCAACTACT
The DNA here is from genome assembly GCA_014377055.1 of Candidatus Sericytochromatia bacterium. Lineage (GTDB taxonomy): Bacteria > Cyanobacteriota > Sericytochromatia > UBA7694 > JACMQJ01 > JACMQJ01. The sequence continues at coordinate 2,274 of JACMQJ010000659.1, read as the reverse complement.
TCAAAACCTTTTTGCTTATAAGTGTTATATAGAGTAACTATCGAAGGGGTTTCAAGCTTACATGGAGGACACCATGTGGCCCAAAACTCAACCAAAACAACCTTTCCCTTTAGATCAGATAAATTAATTATTTTATTTGATTTTATATCTTTTAGTTGAAAATTATAAGCTGTTTTACCTTGATCTTCACCCATATATGCGTTTATTTTGCTAAAGAGTAGATTAAATTTACCAGTGAACAGTAAAAACAAGATTAGAGTAACTAAAAATATATTATAATAATTTTTTTTGATATATTCGAGCATTTATTTATTCTAATATTTAAAATCTATTTTAGAAAGTATATAATAAAATCAAGTCAATATTTATTTATTATAATTAATATGCAAAAAATACAAGTAAATAAAACAATAGAGTTTAAACCAAAAGGATTATTTAAAAATGGTCATTTTCAGACTATTTATAGTTCTGTATTTTTTAATCTTCCAAATTTAAATAATTCAAAAATATTACAAGTCAAAATTAATGAAGAAGCCACTTTAGAATGTGAATATAATCAAGCTATTGATTCAAAAAAAAAAGCTTGTATTATATTAGTTCATGGTTTAGAAGGTTCAGCAAAATCAAATTTTATAATATCTACAGCAACCAAACTTTTAAATAAAGGTTTTGATGTTTTAAGAATGAATATGAGAAATTGTGGTAATACATTTCATCTTTCAAAAACGTTATACAATGCAGGTCTTTCTGGTGATGTTAAAAAATTAATTATTTATTGCCAAAAAGAACTTGGTCATAATAATATTTTTGTAGCTGGATTTTCACTTGGTGCAAACACTGTTCTAAAATTAGCAGGTGAAACCAGTCCACATGACTTATCTGTACTAAAAGGTGTTGTGGCAGTCAGTCCGCCTCTTGACTTGCTAGAATGTTCTATGGAAGTTATTAAGCCAAAAAACAAAATATATGATAATTATTATCTCAAAAGATTAAAAAAAACCTATCAACAAAAGAAAAAATATACACCAGAGCTTATTGATACAAGCTTATTAAAAAAAATAAAAAATATGTATGATTTTGATGATTTAATTACTGCTCCAAGCTTTGGTTATAAAGACGCTAAAGATTATTATTATCATAATAGCTCTTTAGATTTTATTGAAAATATTAAAGTAAAAACATTAATTATTCAAGCCAAAGATGATCCCATTATTCCTTTTGCTTCAACAGAAAAAGCCATAAAAATAAATAATCCACATATAAAGTACTTGGTAACAGATAGTGGTGGACACGTTGGCTTTATTAATAGTAGTAAATTATCCAAAGATGACCTTGATATTCATTGGGCAGAAAATAGAATTGTTGAATTTGTCGAAAACTTTTTTTAAGTTAAATAACATAATATTTCAAAAATATAATCATTTCTTTAAGGTTACAAAAGATAGATTAAGTTTATTATCTAAACACATTAGTTAAGGATAAATTTAGGTTAAAGTGAACATACGAATTTATTTAATTTAATTTCAAATTTACATTTAGTTTTAGGAAAGTTTTATGAGTAGAAGGGAAGATATAAGAAATATTGCGATTATAGCTCACGTTGATCATGGTAAAACAACGCTTATTGATGCTATCTTACAGCAAACAGGAACATTTAGAGTTAATCAAAAAGTTGAAGCCCAGATAATGGACTCCAATGATTTAGAAAAAGAAAGAGGAATTACTATTTTTAGTAAAAATGCTTCATTCTTTTATAGTGGTATGAAATTTAATGTTGTAGACACACCTGGTCATGCGGACTTCGGTGGAGAAGTAGAAAGAGTTTTATCCATGGTTGATGGAGCATTATTACTTGTTGATGCTTTTGATGGTCCAATGCCACAAACAAAATATGTTTTGAGAAAAGCATTAGAAGAAAAATTACAAATTTTAGTTGTTATCAATAAAATAGATCGTCCTCGTTGTAGACCTGCAGAAGTATTAGACATGGTTTATGACTTATTCATCGAATTAGGAGCTCATGAAGAACAACTTGATTTTCCTTATGTCTTTGCCTCAGGTAAGCTCGGAACAGCAAAAAACACATTAGATGAGCCAGATGAAAATATATTTCCTTTACTTGACAAAATAATTCAAAAAATTCCTGGACCAAAAGTAGTACTTGAAGAACCATTACAAATGCTTGTTAGTTCAATTGACTATAATGAATATCTTGGCAGAATAGCTGTTGGTAAAATAGCTAAAGGTAGAATTAAAGCTGGTGAACAAATAGCT
>JACMQJ010000658.1 GCA_014377055.1 Candidatus Sericytochromatia bacterium | reverse complement strand
TATTTGATGAATTATTATCTCTTACATCTCTACCTTCACTAGTACCTTGTCTTCTTGAAGAATCTTGACCAAAACTTGATCTATTTCTATCTTGATTAGAGTTATTATTCGATGAATTATTATCTCTTACATCTCTACGCTCACTAGTGCCTTGTCTTCTTGAAGAATCTTGACCAAAACTTGATCTGCTTCTATCTTGATTAGAATTTGGACTTTGTGATTGTCTTGCCTCTTGTGGTTTTCTAGCAGGTGAGTAATTACCTATTCTTCGTTCAGCATTATCTTGATTAGAGTTTCTTGAAGGTTCTTTTTGCTCAGGCATTTTTTGATTGGTGAGTGGATAAGGATGATCTTCAATAACTGGAATATTCTTATTTATTAATTTGTGAATATCACGTAAAAAAGCCTTTTCTTCTTGATCGCAAAAAGATAACGAAATGCCTTCTGCTCCTGCTCTACCAGTACGACCAATACGATGTACATAAGTTTCAGGTATATTAGGTATTTCATAATTTATAACATGAGATAAACTATCAATATCAATTCCTCTTGCAGCTATATCAGTAGCAACTAAGACTCTTATTTCTTTATTTTTAAATCTACTTAATGCTAACTGTCTATTATTTTGAGATTTGTTACCATGAATAGCTTGTGCTTCTATACCACTTTCTCTAAGAGTTCTAGCAACTTTATCTGCCCCATGTTTTGTGCGTGTAAATACTAATGCACTCTCAATAGCAACATCTTTTAATAAATGATTTAATAAATCTTTTTTATAGCCCTTATCAACAAAATATACAGCTTGTTGAATAGTTTCAGCTGTTGAAGAAACAGGTGTAACCTCAACCTTAGCTGGATTATCAAGTATTTTTTCAGCTAACTTAACTATTTCGGCAGGCATTGTTGCAGAAAAGAAAAGAGATTGTCGCTTTTTCGGTAAATATTTTAAAATTTTCTTTATATCATGAACAAAGCCCATATCTAACATTCTGTCAGCTTCATCAAGTACAAATAAGCTTAGTGTACTTAAATCAATATATTCTTGATTAATAAGATCTATTAATCTACCAGGTGTAGCTATCAAGACATCAACACCTTTAACTAAAATATTTCTTTGTGGTCTATATGAAACACCACCAAAAATAACAGTATGAGTAATATTTGTATACTTTCCATAAGCTTCAAAACTTTCATCAATTTGAATCGCTAATTCTCTTGTAGGTGTAACAATTAAAGCCTTAATTGATTTTTTAGTTTCTTTAACTGCGTTATTTTGCATAAGTTGTAACATAGGTAATGCAAATGCAGCTGTTTTACCTGTACCAGTTTGGGCACATCCAAGTAAATCTCTTCCTTGAAGAATTATTGGTATAGATTTTTGTTGTATTGGAGTAGGAACTGTATAGCCTTCGTCCTGTAATGATTTGAGCAAAGGCTCAATCAAGTTTAGTTGTTCAAATGACATATTTCAACCTTTAAAGGTTGGACAAATTGATTCGTTAAATAAGCAACCTTAACATTTATATTAAAAGTTAAGTATACTTTAAGAAAAGGTAATATTCTCTTAATGTTGGTTTTATTTAGTAATAATTAATATATGCCCAAGTAAAATTGGTTGGCATTTTTTAACTAGACAAGTGTTTTAAACCCGTTGTTCAAAAATATAGAAACTTTTAAAACTAATTATGAGTTCAAGTATTCTTCTTTAATTTTTTCTAATTCTTCAATAATATTATCCCTCATTTTTCTTAATTCATAGGTGTTTTGACCTTTTTCAAAGATAAAAAATAATCTAATACTTTCAAATACTCTTAAAAGATAATTCCAATAATAAAAAGTTAAATATCCTGATATTGGTAATGAAATAAAATAAATAATGGTTAATAATATATTTTTTGTAAATAAGAAAAAAATTGTGCAATAAATAAGATAAAAACTTACAAAAGTAAAAATACCTGTCACCAAATTAATTGGTCCTCTAAAAACTGCATAAGGTGTTGCTTTTTTTGCAACGATTCCAGGTAAAATAAAGGGCAAATAATTATGAATTAAGCCATAAATATACAAAGGTAAAATAATCAATAATTGAGGTATATACTTTAATAATTTTCTAATTACTTGTTTCTTGTCAGCAATTTTTAAAACTGTTTTGTCCCTTATTTTTTCTTTTTTTAAGAGCAAAAAATACTTTTCTATTTTATCATCAAGATCCACTACTCTTTGATTATTTTTTTCTTGATAGTATTTAACAGCATCTGATATATATTGACCAATAGTAAAAATTTGTTCGGTTTGATCTGAGCTTAGGTTAAGATTTTTTTGTAATCTATTTGAATATAGTATCTCAATCTTTCTAACTAATTTGTCTGCTTTTTCGTCAGGCGTAATAACTATCAATGACTCAAGTTTTTCACTAATTAAGCTAGTCATCTCTTTAACTGCTTCTCGGCTATCATTTTTATATTTTTCTTGATAATCTGTTGCTAATATTGGTTTAGTAAAATTTACAAACAATTTACTTTGAAACTTTCTAGGATTGGTGTAATTGATACCAACACAAGCAATTTTTACATTTAATTTAAAATCATATTTTGCCTCTGCACCCAAAGCGATCCTTGCAAGTCCTGTTTTTATCTTTCTTAATCTTCTTTCATTTTCACTAGTTCCTTCAGGAAAGATAATAATAACCTTACCTTGAGCTAACATATCATAGCAATTATCAAAAGCTTGCTCATTTTGATTTGCTGAATCAATCCCTTCTTTAGAATCTTGTTGCCGATAAATAGGTATCATAAAAAGTTTTGTATAGAGCCATTTTTTGAATGGAGATGAGAATGCTCCACCATTTGTCAAAAAATATATTGGTCTATCAAGCCAAACACTTATAACTAGAGGGTCAAGGAATGTGCTCGGATGATTTGGTGCAATTATCAATGCACCTGACTTTGGTAATTGGTCGAGATTTTTTGTATAGATAGAGTTAAAAAAAATTTTGACTGTAACAATTACAATGTATCGTAAAATATTGTATAACATCTTTTTA
>JACMQJ010000657.1 GCA_014377055.1 Candidatus Sericytochromatia bacterium | reverse complement strand
TCCTTATATTGGTGTTATTGGCAGTAAAGCCAAAGCAAATATTTTATTCAAAGATTTAAAAGAAGCTGGTTTATCTGACTCAGATAGAGATTTATTTTATTGTCCAATTGGTCTTGATATTGGTACAAATAATATTTATGAAATAGCTATAAGTGTTATTGCACAACTAATTCAAGAACGTGATAAATTAAATATATTTGTATAATCACTCAACAAAATCAAAAGCATTAACGATATGCTCAATCTGATCTTTATTAATTGAAATAACATCAAAGCGAGCCTCAAAGTCATTTTTACTTTTTAAATAAAATTTTGCTGTTTTGCAAATACGAATAATTTTTTTTGTTGATATTGATTCTATCGCTGAACCAAACGAACTATTTGTTCTATACTTAACCTCAACAAAAACAATTATAGAGTTATCTTGAGCAATAATATCTATCTCACCAGATCGAGAATAAAAATTTCTTTCAAGTATTTTATATCCTAGGACTTCTAAAAACTTTATTGCTTGATCTTCACCAAGATTACCAATTTTTCTTTTATTTATACTTTTTTTATCTGTATCATTACTTTTCACTTAAAACAAATAAATCTGATTACTACTACCACCTATATACATTGGGTTAACTGTATAGCTTGAATAATCAGAAGAAAAGCTAACTATACTTAGATTAGTTCCTGTATCATGTGTAACAATCAAAGTTGTATTATCAGCCTCCATAGCCATATTTCTTGATTCAGGAGTTGGTAATGTTATTTTTGGTAATGCAATAAGTTTATCACCATCAACAAGCTGATAAGGATAAATTTCGCTATCAACATTAGTAAACAGATGCTTTCCGTCATTAGAAACTATAGCACTGTACAATATACCACCATTAGTTTTAACTTCTGGAAATTGTTTAACAGTATGCTGTTTGACATTAAAAGCATAAGGAATAAAGCTATCTTTTAGTTGATGCAAAACATAAACAAAAGACCCATGTGGAGATGGAATAAAAAAATTATTACCGAAAGGTATTGAATGAGGAATAGTCTGTCTATCTGTAATCTGTTTTAAAGTGACATCAACAATTGTTCTCGTTAAATAACTATCATCATAAGAAATCACATGAAATGTATTTTCTTTAAATCCTAATTCTATTTTACCAGGACTAATATTATTAGCTACGGCAAACCATTCATTTTTGATTAAATCATTACCATAAAATGTACCGACTCCACCTCTTTTACCTGTAACATATACTTTGTCATGATCAACAGTAAAATCAGTTGGTTTAAGACCTAATTGTGAAAAAGAAAGTATCCTACTAATTTGTCTTGCTTTTAGATCCAGCTTAAATAATGAATATGAATTATTATCGTCAGGAGATTTTGCATTAACATAAATAATATTATTATCCAAGTTTTCAGACATACCTTGAACAGCCCCAGGAACAGGAAGAGAAGTTAATTCTTTAGTTTCAAGATTTTGAACTTTAATAATTTCAGAGTTACCACCTGTTGGTAAGCTTACACATAAGTATCTACTTTTACCATATTTAGACTTGATAGAAGAGCTTTCAATTTCTTGATTTGAAATATTATTATTTAAGTTACTTGTTGAAGGGCTAATTTCATTTGAGCTACAAGCTGTTATGATTGTTACCAAAAAACAAAATAACGTTTTTTTAAAATCCAAAACCATTATTTTTTCCTTGTTAAACCAGCATCATCATAACGCTGTTGAAAAATACCATATTCTTTGGCATAACCATTTTGACTTATGAGCTTTAGAGATGTATTAGCTTCATTCACAGTAGTTAAGTGTGACTCAATAATAGACCACTTGGATTGATAAATAATTGTAACTGGTTTGGCATTAGGAAATGTACTATATTTAATTATTTTTCCATCATCAGACAATGAAACCATAGCTAACTCGCTACCATTAGCAATAAAAGGAGGATTATCAAGTCTTGATCTACTTAATTCTTGATTAGAACTAATTTGAATATTTTCAGGATTTAAACTTGTAAAATTAAGATCTGTTTTTTGACTACAAGATAAGATATAGCTAGAAATGAGTGTCATAAAAACAAGAGAGGATATTTTATTTATCTTTTTCATTACAAGCATCCTTAATACGATATAATTAATTCTCATTTTATCATTAATTAAATAATTTTTAAACACTATATTTGTATTATTTAAATTTATT
>JACMQJ010000656.1 GCA_014377055.1 Candidatus Sericytochromatia bacterium | reverse complement strand
TTGTTCATTAAAATTGGTATGGCTAACATCAATAATATGTAATAATAAATCAGCATCAACAACTTCTTCAAGTGTACTTTTAAATGAGGCAACCAGATTATGAGGTAATTTACTAATAAAACCAACTGTATCACTTAATAAAAATGTTTTTTTGTCTTTTAACTCAATAGTTCTAGTTGTTGAATCGAGTGTCGCAAAAAGTCTATTTTCGACAAGCACACCAGCATCAGATAATCTATTCATCAATGTTGATTTACCAACATTGGTATATCCAACCAAGACCACTTTAAAAAGATCTTTTCTTCCTCTTCTACGTATATCACGTTGTTTGGCTATTTCTTCAAGCTCATCCTCAAGCAAGGAAATACGATCTTTCATCAAACGTTTATCTGTTTCTAACTGAGTTTCACCTGGTCCTTTTGTGCCAACGCCACCACCTGCTTGCCTAGACAAATGAGTCCATTGTTTGGTCAATCTTGGCATAAAGTATTTTAGCTGTGCTAATTCAACCTGAGTTTTTGCTTCTCTCGATTTTGCTCTATTAGCAAATATATCAAGAATAATCCAACTACGATCAAGTATTTTCTTTTCGGTTTCTCTTTCCAAATTTCTAATTTGGCTAGGTGATAACTCTGTATCAAAAATTATAGTATCAATTTTTTCTTCTTCTGCAAAAGCCTTTAACTCGTGCATCTTACCTTTGCCAATAAAAAAAGCATTATCAACATTAGTTTTATTCTGAATAAATGAATTAACGACAGTTGCACCTGCTGTATCAACCAAAGCTGTTAACTCATCCAATGAGTCTTGAATTTCCTGCATAGTATTTTTTTGTAGTTTTACTCCTACAATAAAAGCTCTTTCAGCAGGTTTATGTGTATCAATCAAATTTTTCCCCTCTATTTCTTTGCAGTATGAGGATCAAGTAAATCTCTCAAACCATCACCAAGTAAATTAAATGCTAGTACTGATAAGATTATAGCAATTCCTGGAAAAGTTATTACCCATGATGCAGATCTAATAAATTCTCTGGCATTATTAAGCATTGCTCCCCACTCAGGTGTAGGAGGCTGAGCTCCAAGTCCTAAGAAACTTAGACCAGCCATTTCAAGAATAGCTCCCCCAATACCAAGTGTTGCCTGAACAATAATAGGAGTCATACAATTTGGTAATACATGAGAAAAAATAATTCTCAAATCAGATGAGCCATTAGCAATAGAAGCATCAATGAACTCATTATTTTTAATTATCATAGTTGATGATCTAAGTAATCTAGCATAAACAGGAGCATTAACAATACCAATTGCAATCATTGCATTTTCTAGTTTTGGGCCCAAAATAGCAACAATCAAAATTGCCAACAAAATACTAGGAAATGCCAAAACTACATCAATCATTCTCATTAAAAACTCATCTATTTTTCCACCAAAATATCCAGCTATAACACCAATAGTTGAGCCTATAATCATAGCTATCAAAACAGCTAAAAAGCCATAACCAAATGATATTTGAGTACCATAAATAACACGAGTCAGAATATCTCGACCAAGGTCATCAGTACCAAACCAATGAGAAGCAGAAGGAGGCATTAGTCTTGAGCTTAGATCTTTAGCAATAGGACTATAAGGAGTTAACAAATTAGGAATAAAAGCCATAATAAAAATAACTATGATGACAGAAAAACCAATCATAAAAGCCTTATTTCTTTTTGCTCTTTTGACAAATGTTTGAAACTTAGTTCTTTCTTTGGGTATATTTGTTTGTTCGTCTTCTAATACATTTTTTATAGCCATGATTACTTATTCCATTTCAGCAAGAATAGATTTAATTAACTGTCTAAATACAGGACCAGTTTTTCTTGCCATTTCAAGTATTTCTTTTTCGGTAGAATGGTGCTCAACATCTGGAAGAGCCATATCAGTAATATTTGCTATTCCCAAAACCTTAATACCTCCATGAGCTGCTGCTATTACTTCTTGAACCATTGACATACCAATAGCATTTGCTCCAGCTTGGATCGCAAATCTTAATTCGGCACGTGTATAAAAAGCAGGGCCTGTAATACCAAAATAGACACCTTCATGGACATATATTTTATTTTCCAAAGCTACTTTTTTGGCTATTTCTCTTAATTTTGGTGTATAAGCATCAAATGTAACAGGGAATCTTACACCTAACTCATCATCATTAGGGCCTGTTAATGGGGTTAAACCAGTAAAATTGAGATGATCTGTTATTATCATCAATTCACCAGCTTTAAAGTTTCTATCCAATCCACCCGCAGCACAGGTTGCAACTAGAGTCTTAACACCCATTTTTTGCATAACCCTGATTGGTAGAGTAATTTCTTTAGGATCATATCCTTCATAAGCATGAACACGACCTTGCATAACAACGATATTTTTACCTGAGAGTTTTCCAAATACAAGATTACCAGCATGAGATGGTGCAGTTGAGACTACAAAATTAGGAATATCTTTGTATGAAATAACTACTTTTTCTTCTATCTCATCACCAAGTTCACCAAGACCAGATCCTAAAATTATTCCATATTCAGGGTTTATATTAGTTTTTGATTTTATAAATTCAACAGCTTCA
>JACMQJ010000017.1 GCA_014377055.1 Candidatus Sericytochromatia bacterium | reverse complement strand
TTAATTTTAAGCATTACTTTTCCAATAATTTTTTCAAAAGAATTAATTACAGTTTTTTGGTTTGCTGAAGCAACTGCTTTGATGTGGATTAGTAAAAGTATCAATAGTAAAAAATTAGTTTATGGATCTTATGCTGTTTTAGTTATAGCTTTGGGCAAGTTTTTTACCATAGATTATTTTTATAATTTTGGTCTTGATGATAATTTTGTTATTTTACCTAGTTACACTTTTAACATACTTTCAAGATATATTATTTCAGCCTTTTTATTAGTTTCATTTTATGGATTAATCAAGTTATTTAAAGAGATAAAAGAAGTAAAAAAGCAACACTTAATAATTGCTGTTTTATGGTCTATGTGGGTAATATCATTGTTTACTATAACTAATGTTGAAGTGTCTTCCTTTTTCTACACTTATTTTTCAGAAGCTAGATTTGTAGCAGTGTCTATCCTTTGGGCAATATTCGCTATTTCTCTTATGTATACAGGACTTAGATTAAATCAAAAAATTGTTAGACAGGTTTCTATTGCCTTATTTATGATCACAGTATCCAAAGTATTCTTTTTTGATATTTCTGAACTTGGTGTATCCTATAAGTTTATTTCGTTTATAGTTTTAGGTTTAATATTGATACTTACTTCTTATCTATATCGAAAATATAAGGATGATTTAATTGGTCATAATGAAAGTAAGGAAAATACTATAGTAAATAATAATTTAGAGAACAATACAGTTGAAGAGAGAAATAATAATGAAGAAGTTTAGTTTAATTTTACTGATTTTATTATCAACACAAGTGAAAGTACAAGCACAAGATAATATTATTAGTGACAATTTTAAATATTTTGCTAGAATGAGTACAATTGAATCAAAAGAAGTATCTCAGGCACATTTAAATAGTGATATATTACAAAAATCTGAGAATGGTCTTAATGACTTAAGAATATATGATAAGGATAAAACCGAAATACCTTATACAATTTTGGATAATATAAGAACTAAGGAAGAAACTATTAACTATAAAGTTGATGTTATTAAATACTCACCACAAAAAAATGATGATGAAATAATTACTAAAATTAAAGATAATAATGGTATTCGCTCTATTACTTTGAATACAGCTAATAAAAACTTTAGAAAAAAAATTAAATTATCTGGTTCTCAAGACTTAAAAAACTGGGACTTTATAGCATCACAAGAGATTTATGATTTTTCGGATAATATTTCATTAAAAAGTACACAAATAAAATTCAACAAAAATAATTATCTTTATTACAAAATAAATATTACTAAGTCCGAAAGTACAAATAAGGATCAAATAACTCTAAAATATAAGGAATTAAATCTAAAAATAAATGAAAATCAAGATACTAAATTTAAAATAGATAGTATTGTGGCAAGTAATAGTCCAGAAAATATAGAAGATAATATTACCTATGATAAAAAATATTATAATATTTCAGCTGTTAAACCTTCTGCTGATAAGTTATTAACAGAAACTTATATGGATTCAGAAGATAAAAAATCAATTATCAAAATTAACCCCGAATTACCTTTTGATAAACTATCATTTAAAATAAACAATAATTACTATTATCGTAAAATGAATATTTATTATGCTGATAAAGATGAAAAAGAAAGCTATCAGTTACTTTTATCAAGCTATATTTATAAAATACCATTAGAAAAAAATGAAGAACAAAGTCAAATAAATTTTCATTCAAATAAGCATAAATTTTATAAAATTGAGATTGAAAATCTTGATAATCCACCTTTAGAGCTTAAAGAGATTAAGCTTGAATGGATTAGAAAAAATTTATTCTTTGCTCAACAAAATACTAATGCTGAATATAATCTCTATGTTGGTAATAAAAATATCAAAAAGCCAAGTTATGATTTTTCAACATTGGTAAATCAAGAAAATTGGTTTAAGCAAAAATATAGATCAGTTTCATTAACTAACGTCACAGAGAATAAAGATTTTAAAGATAGTTTATCACCTGAAGAAAAAGAAAAAACTCAAATAAATATTTTAGTCACAATAATTGGTATTATTTCTTTAGTACTTGGGTTATGGATATACAGAATGATTAAACAAACACCAAAAAAAGTATAAAATGAACAGAATAATTAAACAGGACTTACTAAATTATTTATATGAATATATTAGTGAGAATAAGAAGAATAAAATAAAGCAAATATCAGCTAATCGAACTCCGTATATAACTGTCGTCCTTGAAGATATTGAAGAGCCAAAAGATGCAAGTGCTGTTATGAGAACTTGTGAGTGTTTTGGTGTTCAAGGTATATCTATTATAGAAAATAGTAATAAATATAGAATCAATCCAGATGTTACTATGGGAGCTTCAAAGTGGCTAGATATTGAACATTATAAAAAATCAGATGTTAATAATACAGAGCTTTGCATTAATAATCTAAAAGAAAAAGGCTATAAAATAGTTGCCATGATCCCTGATAAAAATGCTAAATCTCTTGAAGAGTTAAAATTGGATACCAAAACAGCTTTTATGTTTGGATCAGAGATTAATGGTTTAACTAAAGAATCTCTAACTCATGCAGATGAAAAAATAAGTATACCAATGTATGGTTTTACTCAAAGCTATAATTTATCTGTAAGTGTCGCTATTACTGTTAATGCTATTATTGACCAATTAATAAAAAGTAATCTTAGCTGGAAAATATGTGATGAAGAGCTTTTGGACTTACAAATAAATTGGGTAAAAAGAGTGATAAAAAAAGCTGAAATGCTTGAAAAAAATTATTTTGAAAAAGTTAAAGTTTTTTAGCAAGTTTATGATCTAGGTTACGATAAGTTTAATATAACATTAAATTATGATAAAAGGCTCTTTAATGAAACTAAAAAATATAGTTCTCTCAAGTTTATCCTTGGCTATCCTAACAGCAATGACAGCTTGTTCAACAGGAACAAATAACTCACCAGTTCAAGCAGATCAAAATCTAAATACTTTTAGTAATGGTTCAGGCGGAGCAACCAAATATAAATTAGGTTTTAAATTAAATACAGGTAAAAAAGTTGGCCTGTTTAATCTGAAAAATACAAAAGGTGATGGCAAAGCTGATCTTAGACAATTTTGTAGTCCAGTAGCTGATCAAGGACAACTTGGATCATGTACAGCATTTGCAATGGGTAAAGGTTTAAGAGAATTTTTACTTATTAGAGATGGTCAAAAACTTGATTCATTAAGCCCATTATTCCTTTATTATAATGAAAGAAAAATTGATGGCGATATTAATGAAGATGGTGGATCTACCATGGCAACTGGTATGAAAGCTCTTACAGAAACAGGTATTAGTAAAGAAGCAACATGGCCTTACAAAACTTCTAAATTTAAAATAGCTCCTCCAGCAGCAGCTTATACAGAAGGTGTTAAATATGAACTCAAAAACACAAAGAATTTAGCTGGTTTGCAAGAAATTAAAGATGAATTAGATAAAAAGAATCCAGTTGTATTTGGTTTTCAAGTATATTCAAGCTTCATGGATTCAAGTGATGGACATCCTCCAGTTCCAAATATTAAAACTGAACAGCTCGAAGGCGGACATGCTGTAATGGCAGTCGGTTATGATGATGCTAAAGGCGTTTTAATTATGAGAAATAGTTGGGGAGCTGGCTGGGGTGATAATGGTTACTTCTATATGCCTTATGAATACTTCAAATTAGGTTTAGTAGAAGATATATGGACAGCTTCAGCAATAGCTAGAGTTAACTAATAGTAATTTTTTAACACTAAATTTAAAAAAGACACCTCTAATTTTAGAGGTGTCTTTTTTGCTTATAG
>JACMQJ010000655.1 GCA_014377055.1 Candidatus Sericytochromatia bacterium | reverse complement strand
TTATTTTGTTCTTGCTTATTTAGTTCAGAAAAAATCTTAAAACCAAATCTATTATTTGCTTGTACGATACCACTTTCTGAAGCTGTTTTATAATCAGCTTGGGTAAGAACTATTGGCTCTTGTTTGGCTGGAGTTATAGGATCTGATGGATTATTGGTATTATTGGTTATTTCTGTTTTCATATTTGAGCATGCCGAAATCGTAATTAATAGAGCTAATAATGATAATACTTTTTTTTTCATCTCTTTACCTTTTTCTAATATGAACATTAATTTTTATTATTAGGGAGCAGTATAAACTGCCCCCTTGATAAATTATTTTTGAAACTAATTTTTAACTGTTGCAGAACCACCACTTTGTGAATCAATTTGGACTGGAACTGGATAAGCACTAGCATAAGGGGTTGGTGGATAAATAACGTTTTTATATCTTGATGGTCTAACAAGTGATAATATTTTTCCTGTAGTTGCATCAATTCTTGCATAGCCACCTGAATACCAATATTCAGGAGTTGGAGGATATGAATAAACAGGATAAGGAACTGATGTTGGCATAGTTGTAGGAGAGATCGATGGTGAACCTGCTGGAATAGGTGAAGATGACGAATTAACAGTTGTTACAGATGTTGAAACGCCAACACTATCAGATACACCATAACTAGGAGGTGATGCAGCATAAGCAATTGGATAATTGTTATCATAGTTTATATTTAAATTAATATTCCAGATAAGATTACCATTTTCTTTTTCTAAATAAAGATACCAATTGGTATTTTTAGGAATTTCATATAATGTTTCTTGTTGTGGATTGTAATAATCAGTCGAATTAGTATTTGCATCAGGTGAAACAAATGACTTATTGATTATTGCTTTGGTAATAACATTTATAGCATCTTTACTATCTATTTTTATATCAGCTGGGTTTAAATCCTTTAAGCCCCATGTTTGTTTTAAAACTAAGGTTTCTTGTGAAGAGATAGAAATATTATACACTTCTTTTTTCGATGAAGAAGCATAAGTGAATTGCCATTGATAATTATTATAGTAAGGTTGATATATTCCTATATCCTTTCCATTTGAAGGAGAAGGGGTTGGATTAGTAATATTTACTCCATTGGCATCACTGCTACCACTTGAGTTAACTAATCTGGCGTCACTACCTAAAGCAATAATAATAGGTTTAACTATTTGATTGAGAGCTTGAAGATAAGTACCTGAAAAACCTTTAGTTTTTGCTTCTTCAAAATTAACTACTGTATATTCTTCAAATGCTCCAGGTGTTGGGAAATAACTGATAGGAGAAGCTAATCTGGCACCATCAGCTCTTGCTGAACCAACTGCCGCAACCATAGGAGCAGAAGAATTAGCACCACCAGAAGGAGCTGAATCTGTACTTGGATTCTGTGCATTACTTTTTGCCACATTTTGGCTAATCATACCATTGTACTGTGCAACTTTATCATCAGTAACTTTTGAAAATGTAAGTGTTCCAAGATCTCCTGCGTTGGCTGTACTTGTTACACTTGCATTTGGAGCAGGGGTTGGTCTTATTCCAACAGATGTTTGTGTTCCACAAGAAGTCATAATAAGTAATGCTGGAATGATTGCGATATTCATTCTCAATTTTTGATTAAACATAATTTTTCCTTTTTTATTATAAATAATTAATTTTATCTTAAAGATGATTTTAGACTAATTGTTCTGCTCATTAGATTAACCAATTCGCTTACTTTATCAGGTGAATTTAATTCTTGATTTACTTGTTTAGTTAATACTAAAATATCATTTAAATTTGTTTGATTTGCCCAATATCCTTCTTTTAAGTTTTCGGCATATTCAGCAACAGAAATTGCAAGTTTAGTTGAAGATGAAGCATTAGAAAAATCAGTTAAGTTTTTTAGATCAACATCTTTATTAACTTCAATAACATTATCTCCTTTATCAACATCTTTGTATCTAAGAAATAAACTTCCTACTTTACCAGAATTTACATTATCGTTAAGCTTTAATTCATATAATGCTGTTACACTTTGATTTGAGCCAACTTCTCCAGCATCAACATTATTATTTCTAAAATCTTTGTCAGCTATATCTCTTTTTTCATAACCAATTAATCT
>JACMQJ010000133.1 GCA_014377055.1 Candidatus Sericytochromatia bacterium | reverse complement strand
TTCTGTTAATCCTGTTAAAATAAAAGTAATTTCTTCAGCTACATATAATAGCCTACCTGATGCACCTTTTAAACAGATAAATGATTTAATAGAAAATAACGATGCTCTTAGTTATGCTGGGCCAGGAGATAGGATTAGCCAAGATATTATTAGAGAAAAAAGCTTCTTATTGGATCGAGATATTCTAATAAAACCAAAAGAATATTTTTTATTGATGAATCAATCTATACCCATTGAAACACTTACACCACCTGTTAATGGTCGTACTTCACTCTTTAAATTAGAAAGTGATGGAGATGTTTGTGTAGCCGATTTAGCTTTATACAAAAAAAAATATTTATTTTGGTCAAAAGAACCAGAAATTAATGATTGGATTGATATTCTAAAAAAAGGAAATCTTTCAGAAAAAAGGGATAAAGTACCAACTCCTCTTGATCAACCAAGAATCAAAGGGCAACCTTTTATTTATGGAAGAGTTTCAGGAGTTGCTATTGGTAATAAATGGACAGCAAAAATTACAAATAGCGATAATACATTTAATATTCCAGAAAAAAACAATGGCTCTTCTTATGCTCTTAATACTGTTTATGCAAATACACTAGGAACTAATCAAAATCAAAGTGCTACTATGGAAAAAAGATATGATGATACTGCATATCAGGCTCATGCTAATTATGGAATAACATATCAAATCGAAATACCTCTATACAACGACTCAGAAAGTCCAAAAAATGTAGATATTAGTTTTGATACTCCTTTAAGAATAGGTGAGAATAAACCAAATGATCGAATCGGATTTAATGCAAAACCACCTGAAAAAATAGCCTTTCGTGGTGAGTTCAAAATTGAATACAAAGATAATAACGGAAATACACAAGAAAAATTTGTTCATGTTGTGCAAAGGTTCGGACAAAAAGGAGAGCCTTTATTAAGTATATTGTTAGAGCCTAAGCAACTAAATAAAGTAACTGTTACTTATATTTATCCAGCTGATTCAACTCCTCCTCATGTTTTAAGTATTAGTACAAGGTGAAAATATCTTGGTATTTAAAAAAATAATTGGTAAAGTAAAAGATAAGCATAATCAGCTTAAAGAAAAAATAGAGCAGGAAAGAAAAGTTAACTCGAAAGCTAATAATATTATTTTAGTAGACCCAAACATTGATGTTTTGAGAGTAGATGATAGCTCAAAAAAAGGTATTGATGTTAAAAATGATCTTTTTATTGAAAAAATTAATTCTAATCAATCAACTAATTTAAAAACCTATACAATAGAAAAAGATGATACCCTCAAATTAATTTCAAAAAAAATCTATCATGATGATTCAAAATGGATAATGATTCATCGGGCAAATATTAAGAAAATACCTAATCCCTCCAAATTAATTGTAGGTATGATTCTTGAGTTACCTCATGACGGTAAAACCGAAAATTTTTATCCAATAAATAGTAATTCCAAAAATTATATTATTCAGCCAGAAGATAATATTAATCTGATCAGTGAAAAAATATTTGGTCATAGAGCTTTTGCAAAAAAAGTTATTAGATGGGATTATGTAAAATTTACCAAAGATATATATGCTGGTAAGGAGATTATAGATTTAAAATATCAAGCTTTAGAACATCAACTAATTGAATTAGCTAATAAGTACAATATTAAGTATAAAAATGTTTTAATTGAGCAAAAAGAAATTATTTTAAACTCTATAGCTTGTATATCAAGAGAAAATAAAATACCACCAGTTGTGATGATGTCTATTAGTAATATTGATAATTATTGGCAAAATATACAATTAGGTAAAGCTATTGATTTTAAGTATTGTGAAAATATTGGTTGGCAACCAATGATGCTTGATGATCATTTGTATAGTAATTTATTTCCAAAAGCAGCAATGAATATTGAGTTTAACATTACATCTACAGCTCAGATACTTGGTGAATTAAAAAAAACACAAAAAAATTGGTCAAAATCAATAATATCTTTTTATCTTGAATCAGCCTTAGGTATAGGTAAACCCGAAGAACAAGTTATAAAAACAAAAATAGCCCTTAAAATTATTGATCGTATTATTAATCAAATGAATAATAAAGATTTTTGTAATTCTGTAAAGACAAAAATAATATCTGTAGATGCTCATGATATAAGCTTTGAGTTACTTTATAATGAATTAATTATGTATAAAGAATTTTTTTCTAATAAATATTTATAAGTAAAAGCCTCTTTGAACAAGGGGTTGCAACCCCTTGTTTGTTTTAAGCTTTAATAAATTCCTTAATAAAATATTGAGGGTTGAGCTTTTCACCAGTCGCTTTTTCTAAAGTTTCATTCCAATCAAATCTTGCACCATGTACAAAATATTTATCTTTTAAAAACAATCCCGCCTCAGGATTATTAGTTAGATATTTACTTGGTAATTCACTAATAGAATGGCTTAATTGAGATGCTATTAGCTCACCTAGTATATAATTTTGATAATATACAGGACATAATGCTAAATGAAGCTTGGCAGCCCAATCAGGTTCGTTACGATTTTCAGGTCTTTTGACAAATTGATATTTTTCGACACAATCCCACCAAAGAGTATTTAAATCTTGGTCAGGGTCTTCGTACATCGCTTTTTCAAAATTAACCATTACTAAGCCCCATCTAACAAATATTAACATTGCTAAGGTTGCTTGTGATTCAATTGCTGGTAATAGTATTTTTGAATCTTCTGCTGAAATATTAACTATTTCTTTTAGCCATTTTTCATCTTTGGTTAATCTACCCATAAGCATCGCTATTGCTTCAGTTGACATAGTATGAGCAGGACTTCTCAAATAAAAAGGTAATTCATGAGGTAAATATTTATCATAAACAGCATGACCTAATTCATGTAATGTTGTTGAAGTCCATTTTTCATTTGGTGTAATATTACATAATATTCTAACATCACCTTCTTTATCTATATCGGTACAAAAAGCATGTTGACACTTTCCTTCTTTAGCATAAAGGTCACTTCTTTCAAGAATATCTCTAACTTCTAATCCTATTCCATCATAAAATTTTAGATTTAAGTCAACTATATCTTGATCTTTAAAGATATGATCAAGGTCAACATTACCATGTGATGGAGCTTCTTGAAAAAATGGGTCAGCATAATGCCAAGATCTTATATCTTCTAATTGTATGCCAAATCTCTTAGCAAGGCTCTGATCTAAATTAGATTTTTCTTTTCTAAAAGGTTCGTCTGTCAAAGTTTTTAAATTATCAAGAGTTCTAAATAAAAAGTCATGATCTATTTCTTCTTGTTTTAAAGACATAACATAATGATTTTTGTAACCAAGTTTACGAGCTACTTCATTTCTAAGATGAACAACTTCGATTACTTGTGCTGCAACTTCTTTACCTATTTCTTTGCTGGCAAGCCATGCTTTTTTTCTGAGATCATTATCATCAGATGTTTGAAGAATTTTTAGAATATCGTTATCATTAACTTTTTCACCATTAACATGACCACGATGATTATTATATTTATCATTAATTTCAGCCATTAAATTAATTGATTTATTGATCAGTTCTTCATCTTTTTGTTCTGATTCAAAGCTGTTAAAAATTAAAGTAGCATGACGTTTGAGATCATGATCTTGGAAATTATTTTCATTGTCCTTAAAATTTTTGACTTTTTTAAATCTTTCTTTATCAGCATATATTTTTGTTAACTGTATTTCAAGCTCGACTCTTTTATTTTTCCATTCTTCTTCACCTGTTACTTCAAAGTTCCAAGCTGATGTCCAAAGGTCTTTTCGCAATTTTTTGGTAGACTCAACATGTTCATTAATAAATTCTCTAAAATTTTCTTCTAAATTTTCCATACTAATTTCCTATTTTTATTGATATAGCTTCAGAGATATATTCTATCTAATTATTTGAAAAATAAACTCACCCTAACCCTCTAATCCATCCTAACCTTCCTTTGCAAAGGAAGGAACAAGAAAAAGAGAGTGGAGAATAAATAAAATATTTGTTACATTATCCTGTACCCTATTTGCAAAGTGGGCTAGGGGGATTTAATCGTCTAAGCTAAAATTATCTTATCGCATTAATAATCCATCAATCCTCCCAACCCCTCTAATCCATCCTAACCTTCCTTTGCAAAGGAAGGAACAAAGAAAAGGAGGGGAAGAGATAAGGATTGTGAATTGGGCTAGTTCCTAAAACTTATAAGTTGAAAAGACACCTATATCATGAGCCATAAAATTAAAGCCCAATAAGCTTCCTTCTATTAATCCATTGTATTCGACATCAACACCAATATCAGTTCCTGGTATTTTTGCCAATGATGCACTAAGTGTGATACCTGAATCTTTAAGATTAGCAACTTGTGCTAATGAAGCTCCTACATTAGAATAACT
>JACMQJ010000654.1 GCA_014377055.1 Candidatus Sericytochromatia bacterium | reverse complement strand
TAACCTGTCAAATATCAAACAGAAATAATCTTGAGTTTAAGTATATATCGTACTAAGCTAAGAATATATTTTTTATAATTTATAAATTAAAAAAAAGAATATGAAATTAACATTTAGCATTATAAAAAATAAGTAAGATAATATCAGTTTTATTTATACAAACTTAAAATATCATTTCTTTTATGTAGTTAGAATAAATCCGAATGAGAACCAGTTCCAACTAATATTAGCTCACCAACTTGAGTTTATTATCTAAAAATTTACCTTTCTCAAAGTCAATAATAAACTTATCCCAATTTTGTTTAAATATTATTTTCTCATCAATAGATGAATCCATTTGAGTTGGCATATTTTCTGGAAAATTACCATTCATATTTTGGATTGTAATATTGTGTTTATTTATAAGATAACCAATTAAATCTTGAATAGAATTAAACTTGTATCTTAATTCCTTATAAAGAGCATGACCAGACCAATCTAAGCCTCTACACTCAAAAATATGAGCTAAAAATATATTTTCACCATAGTTTGAAGATTCTAATTCGTATCTCTCTATCATTCCAGAATAATTAAACATTATTTGATCATATAATTGTATGTAACTTATTTCTATGTTGTTAATTTCAGTTTTTATTTCTTCTATATTTTCAAATACTTTAACTTCCATTATCGATCCTTATTTCTAATTTAATCCTTCCAGGCTTTACAACATTTATATGCGGATAATGACCATGACCATTATCTAACTTTGGATGATCAGTAATATTATAATCTTTATAATAAACACTACCTTTTTTAGTTTCAATCATTGCTTCATTCCATCGTCCTTTTATTTCGCTTCTTAAACTTTCAGAAACTTGATCCATATCTAATTTTGTAACTGTATTATTTTCTAAATGATTGTATTTCCATCTTAGTTTTATTTTATTTGCTAATTCTTCGGGAAATCTAGCCAAATCTTTTTCTGAAATATGACCAAACGACTCAACTTGCTTATACTCTGGAAAAGATTTTTTAATGAGAGATTCTGCTTCTGCAACACTTTTAACAGTTACAACAGTTCCATTACCACCTTCTTTTAGTGATTTAATATCTTTAGGCTTTACTTGAGTATGATCTCTACTAGAGGATGTTTTACTTACTTTTCCTGAACTTCCTCCATTTTTTGCAATTAACAGAGATCCACCTAGAAGACCTGTTGCCTTTGTTGTAGTTAAAGCACCTGTAGAGGCTGAAATAGATATAGATGGAGCACCAATAAATCCTGATCCTGCAAAGACAGGACTGTTATTAAATGTTATCTTGCCAGGAGGTTTCGGTGTAATTTTTTTTGTTATTGCAATAGCAACTGTATCAACTAAAACAGTAGAGATACCATGAGCTAGTTGTTTAGCTGCATTTTCAAGATCATGATCATTTTTTGCAGAATAAGCTATTTTTGCAAAGTGAT
Source organism: Candidatus Sericytochromatia bacterium (assembly GCA_014377055.1). Taxonomy (GTDB): domain Bacteria; phylum Cyanobacteriota; class Sericytochromatia; order UBA7694; family JACMQJ01; genus JACMQJ01. Next base: position 3,107 of record JACMQJ010000654.1, on the reverse strand, counting down.
ATAAATCTTTTACAACACCAATAGATTCCTTACCAAGTGCCACAACGGCAAGTCCTGTTAAAGCAACATCAGCAATCTCACCAGCACCAAAAGTATGAGAACCAGCCCATACAGCTAGTGTTCCACCCATTATTGCTATGTTATCGGGTGTAAATAAACTTGATACTTTTTCTCTAATATTTTCAGGAATATATTTTAAGGTCTTATTGAGTGCTTGTGTTATTTTTTGTTTAGATGACATTGATTCTACATGATCATGAGTTGATGAAAGCGTTCCTGATTTTGATAAAGGATGTTTGGATTTGAAGCCCGATTCAATAAGTTGGCTTATTTTACTATTCAATGGATCTATCGATCTTTCAAATTTTTTAGCTGTCGATTTATCTTTTGAACTTTCACCAATCAATATTAGTAATTGCTTATCAGAATTATTAATGTGATCTTTTGAAATTATTTCACCAAGCTTTTTAGCTACAGTAAGATCAATTTTCCCATCTTGAACCATTGACTTTAACTGGTTTGTTTCTTTGTTATCTAAACCACTTAATTTAAAGCTAACATAATTATTTGCGAACTTATTATCTATACCAGTCATATTATCTCTTAACTTAAAACTTTTATAATTAAAATTATATGTTCAATAGTTTTTTACTTGCTTATTTTAAAAAAGCATTTGATAAAATAATATCTAACATCAAAGAACTAAGTCATTTCTAATATCTTCGACATTTTTATAAGTAGTTGTTTTACCCTCTTTATGTTCTTTTATTGATTTTAATAAATTTTTACTTGGCTTAGTTGATACTTCAAAGGGAATACCTTCATTTATTAAAACATTACTATAAAATAAGTTGATAGCCTCACTTGCACTAATACCTAGAGTATGAAATATTTTATCAACTTTATCTTTCAATTCTCTACTAGTTCTGACGTTGATATTAGCAGTTTTATTTTTAGTACTGATAGTTTCATTTTTTAACATTGTTTTTACCTGTAACACAAATAACATACAATATTATTCTAACACAAATAAAATAACCAATTTTGTTCAATATTAAATTATTTTTGTGGATAGCTTATATCATTACCCCATTTTTCAATTTCATTTACAAAGTTATTAACACTGATTAGCCCCGAAGCCCATAAAAAACATCTATCACGTTCAGGAATCTCGTTTAAACTTAGCCATTTAATATCAACTATTATTTGCTCATATTGTTTTAGTTCTGGATCATATCCCATTTTTGGTATTTGATTATTTATATCTACTAAATATGTATAATTTATATCATTTTCACCATAATATACTATGCTTGTTCTTCTAATTATTTTACCATCAACGTTGCACTCTTCTTTTAACTCTCTTAAAGAAGCTTCTTCTGGTATTTCATTGTCATTTATTCCGCCACCAGGTAAACACCAATATTCACGTTGTTTTTCTTTATGCCTAATCATTAAAATTTTATCATCTTTAAGAACAATACATTGTGCTCTTGACATTTATTTGCCTCAAAACTAACTATTTTTTATAAAATTATTATCTATTTCATTCATACCATATCCTATCTTCATACTTTTATAATTAGAATTATATATTTAACAGTTTTTTACTTGATGATTTTATTTTCCCATCATTTTTAGTATTTTTTGATGCTCTGTATCATATATTTTTTGATAATAATCCTCCCTATCGTTTAGCTCAAGTAATTTTGCTGCAATTATTGCTTTTTCAAACAAACTAACTGATATGTTTTTCATCTGCTCAAATTTTTTATCAATCCAGTTGAATATTTCAAGGGCTAATTTTCTATTGTCTTTTAAATTCATACAAGTATCTAAAGCAACATCCATAACAGATCGTCCTAGACCTGTTTCTTCCCAACCATCAAACTTTTTTAAGTATGAATCAATTATATTCAAAATATCCCAAGCTTTTATTAAATTATGCTCTTTTAGATATAATTCAGACAAATAAATCAAGAAGGATGTTTTTTCCCAATCAGTTTTTTTATATTCTAGTAATGAAGTGGTTATTTCGATTAAACCTTTAATATCATCCATTTGAAAATAGTATGAGTGCAGTTTATCAAGAGTTTTTTCAGTTTTATCCTGTTGATTTTGCCATTCCTTTAAGAGTTTCTTAGCTGGTTCAAAATTCTCAAATATTATTTCTAATCTTAGAATTTCACAAGTTATTTTTTGTCTTACCTATAAGTTAGATTAATCAGATTCATGTTTTTGTTGTAAATTTAAAAACTTAGATAAATATTCATTAGAAAGGGTAGCAAATTATGACAGTAGGAAGTTTAAATAATAAAGATACAGCACAAGTTGAATCATTAATTAAAGATAAAGCTAACGTAAAAACTCATAGTAACAAAGTTGAAACAACTCACTCAGATAAACCTATTAATCAAGCAGATAAAAAAAATGTACAAGATATATCTCAAACTCCAATGACACCAGTATCTCATAAAGTAGCTTTTAATCTAGCATTACCAACTGATGATAAAAAAGAACTCATAGGAGAAACTAAGACAGGAGCTAAAGTCTTTTCTCATACAGATAGTTCTTCTAGTAAACATAATCTGGCGACTAGTTATCTTTGTGGACATGTTTTTAGAATTGGTAGTGAAATGAAATCAGAAGGTCTAAAATATAGTGGTTTTATCCATATATCAAAAAAAGCTAAAGAAGAACAATATTTTGACGTTTTAGGTACTGGTATTAAGGGTTATGCTGATAATCTACAACCAAAAAACCCAGTTATTATAATGGTTACAGGTTTTACTAAATTTAATGGAACACCTGACAATCCAACAAGTAGATTTTTATTTAACGATGGCACAAGCGAATCATACGGTCTTAAGAATGCTGATCCTGTAAAAATAGATAAAATGATGAAAGATAAGTTTGGAGATACAATAAAAGACCCTGAGCCAATTATTCATAAAGATAAAGATGGCAAAAAAACAGAAATAGGCAGATCATACACATATAAAGACCCTAAAACCAATGAACAAAAAACTATAAACTTAACTTTTGTGCGTTTACCTGTTGATGATAATTTAAAGAATACAGATAATATTTCTCAAGTTTTAGATAAG
>JACMQJ010000132.1 GCA_014377055.1 Candidatus Sericytochromatia bacterium | reverse complement strand
TTCAAAAAATCAATGTCATCAATAATACTCTCTAACCATATTGCTAAACTGTAAGGTTCCTCACCAGTAGAGCATCCAGCACACCATATTTTTAATTGTCTATTACCTTGACGAATATCAGATAAAGTGTTTGGCAAAATATGATCTCTAATTACTTCAAAACTTTTTACATCACGAAAAAAATATGTTTCACCGACAGTCAAATGTAAAACTATCTTTTTTATCTGTTCATCATTTAAAGTTGTGCTAAGCAGCCATCGAACAAATTCATCATGATTATCAAAACCAAAATCAATAGAAGCATTGTATATACCTCTTTTTAAATCATGAATACGCTCTTGTGGAAAATATAAGCCTGTTATTTTTGAAATAACCTCACTTAATTTTGTTAAGCTCATTATTTATTCATCGCTTTTTCAAAAACTTCATCTTCTTCAAGACTAATAAAACTATCTAAATCATAAATAAGCAATATATTACCTTCATGATTAATTAATTCTTTAATAGGCTTAAGACCTTTTGAAATATTAGACTTATCAACTACATCTTTTTGAGAATATTTAATTACTTCACTTGTACCATCAACAACTAGGCATAGTTTTCTTTTTGATGTATTAGCTATGACGAATATATCTGTCAAATCAATTTCTTTTTCTGGTAAGTTGAATAACTTACGCATATTTATTACAGGGATTATTTGACCGTGATAATTTATTACACCTAGAATAGTAGGTGGTGTATCAGGTAATTTAGTTATTTCTAATGCTTGAATTGTCCTATCTATATCATTAATAGATAGAGCATAATTTTCTTCATCTATTTTTAGTATCAACATATATTTAGTATTTTCCATTATAATATCTTATCATTTGTTTTTTTAATTTTAGTTTTTGTGTGATATGAAATTATATATAGATAAAAAAGTTTTTTTGGGCTTTGGTTTTGTAATACTAATAGTATTGTCTACAGGTCTAATTTCTTATCTAAGTATTATTGATTTGGTTTCAAGTTCAAAATGGGTTACCCATACCTGTAAAGTAATAAATGAAGTTAACAAAGTTAATTTTTTGGTTAATGAAGTTGAATTGTCAACATTTAAACATGCAATTACTCGAAAAAATGATTATGGTAAAATTTATTTTTATAATAAAAATCTTATTAATAATAGCATAAAACATATTAAGGATTTAACTTCTGATAACTCATTTCAACAAAAAAACTTAATTCAATTACAATCCATCATTGATAAAAAGTTTTCTCTTTTGGAAAGATTGATGCAAATAGAAAATATTTTTGCTGAATTAAGTCTATCCAAAGATTATATTAACTCACCAAATAATGAAAAAATAAGAAACAATATTATTCAAACTATTAAAGTAATTCTTGATGAAGAAAATAGGTTATTAATCCTAAGAGAAAAAAAAGCTGCTAATTATATACCAGTAACTATTTATATAATAATACTAGGCACATTTTTGTCCTTTTTGATAACTCTATCATCAATTTATATTATTAATAAAGATCTCTTTAAAAGAAGGCTTGCTGAAAGTAAATTAAGAGATAATGAAATAAATCTTGAAAAAAAAATTTATGAAAGAACTTTAGAGATATCTCATAGCAATAATTATTTAAAAGAAGAAGTAAATGAACGTAAAAAAGTTGAAAAAAGCTTAAGACTAGCTAATGATGAATTAAATAATTTCGCTTATATTGCTTCACATGACTTGCAAGAACCTCTAAGAACAATATCTAGCTATACACAACTTTTACATCGGAGAGCAAAAGATAAGCTAAATCAAGAAGAATCTGAGTTTATGGACTTAATTATTGATGGCTCAACTAGAATGAAAGCTTTGATCGAAGATTTACTTTATTATTCAAGAGTCGGAAAAAATGAAAGAAAACATAAAAATGTTGATTTAAATAGAGTTATAGAAAATACTTTGTATAATCTAAAACTATCTATTGATGAAACTAAGGCAAAAATTACTTATCCAAAGCTACCTACAATAATTGCTGATGAAACACAATTGGTGCAATTATTCCAAAATATTATTAATAACTCAATCAAATATCAAAGTGACAAAAATCCTATTATAGAAATAAGTTATGAGAAAAAAGACAATGAACATTTCTTTTCAATAAAAGACAATGGTATAGGTATAGAGCCTCAATATTATGAAAAAATATTTGTTATCTTTCAAAGACTACATAATAGAAGTGAATACAGTGGCACAGGCATTGGTTTATCAACATGTAAAAAAATTATAGATCAACATAATGGCAAGATATGGCTTGATTCAAAAAAAGATCAAGGCACAATTTTTTATTTTACGATTCCTAAATAATGAATAAGATTTAGCCACGAATTGCACGAATGACACTAATTAAATTCTTTATAATATTTATTTAGGTATGGACTCTCTTACTTGGCATGATCAATCTCCATACTATTTTACCTTCATGATTCACTTCTATTGATTGCCTATGATTGGCATGAGTGATATAAGTATTTCCATTTTTTAATCTAATTGCAAAATTAGGTAAAATTATTTTAATTAATCCTGAAACACTGAATGACCAGACAATACTACCTTCATGAGATACTTCAATTACCCTTGAGTTTCTTGAGTCTGAAATTAGAGTATTTCCATTTTTTAGCCTAGAAGCATATTCTGGAGATGATAAATGTTTATCATCATGACCTTTGACATTATATTCTCCAAAACTCCAAACCACATTATATTCATGATCTATTTCTTTTACTATATGACCATGACTATATGTGATTAAAGTATTGCCATTACTAAGTCTTACTGCATTTGTAGCAGGCTTTTCATCAGAGTATTGCCAAACAATCTGATTATCTTTGTCGATTTCATAAACATTTAGATTTTTTTCGTCACTGATTAAAGTGTTACCATTACTAAGTTTAGTTGCACTTTTTGCATTGCAATCATATTCCCATACTTTTTTATTATTACTAATATCTATTTCAAAAATAGACTTAGAATCAACGACCAAAACAGTTTTTTGAGGAGTTATTTCAACAGATAAAACATTATTTAATTTTTCATTATCATAATTACCATAAGTCCAGATAGGAATGGCTTCTCTATTAACGATCATTATTTTATTATCTATTTTGTCGATAAGAACAATAGGAATAGGTAATACTGTTTCACCTTTGGTTAATATCACTTTTGGCTTATCTAGCTCAATATTTTCTTCTGAACGACGTTTTTCAATAATTTCATTTAATATTTTTGCTTGTTGGTCTATTTCTACTTGTTCGGGATTTTCATAATCCGATTTATTCATGTAATGATTAGCATTAACCTTTTTCTTAACTTCTTTTTGTGTTTCAAATATCGTTTCTTTTTTAGATTTCCCGTATCTTGAGGAAGAACCATATTTAGCTTTTGATTGAGTAACAGTTTCTTTGGTTATCCTAAAAGTAGTTTTTGCCCATAAATCTTCAAAGTATGATGACCAGACAATATTAGTTTCATCTTGTGAGTTAAATAGCTCAACTATTTTATGATCACCAACAATTAATAGATCCCTATTCTTTAATCTTGTTATTCTGGTTGGATTCGAGATATTATATTCAGATCTTTCATTTTCTGTATTGTATTCAAAAATAGTATTATATGATTTATCTACTTCTAAAACTCTCTTATTACCTTGATCAAGTATCAAAAAATTACCACTCATTTCTTTAAAAGCCATAGTAGGATGATTTAGTCGATCATGAGATTTTCCTTCTCCTTGACCTGTAAGATTCTCAGAATTACCATATTGCCAAACAAGTTTGATATTGTAAATTCCTGTCTCTGGATCTAGTGTTCGGCTCAACTCTATGACACGATTATTATCTCTATCGGTAATCAAATAAGTACCATCGTAAGTTTTTTCGATATTGACAGGACTATTAAGACTATTAAATTCAATTCCAGGAGATTGATAAACACCATATTGCCAAACTACATTACCATCAAAATCCATTTCCATAACGCGATGATTATCTGTATCAGCTATTAATAAATCATTATTACTTAATATTGACATACCAAGAGGATTATTGAGTAGCATATTTTTATCTTCTGGATCATATCTCCAACTAACACGACCTTTTGGAGTTACTTCAACAATTGCTCCTCCAATAGTATCCAAAATAAGTGTATTTCTATTATCTAATCGTATTGATTCAGTTAAAGACTTTAATTCTAAATCTTCTTTTCTAACTTCCCAGATAGGTATTTTATAGTTATCAACTTCCATTACCATACCACTAGCTGAATCTAAAACAAAATAGTTACCTTTATTAAGATTAGCTAGATGATCAAGTGAAGCTTCTTTCTTTCTAAGTGCATCTTCTGGCTTTTCATAGACAAAACCACAGGCTGGACATTCCCAAGCTCCAAGCATTAGTGAACTACAGTTTATACAATTTGATGGAGCTGTTTTAACATTTTGTCTATCAAGACTAGCTTCTTCATCAAGCATCTCAAGGATAAATTCTCTCTGTATAACAGCTTCTATAGTATAATTTTCAAAAAACTTTGGTATATTAACTATCTCCATATCATAATATTCTAATTTTTTACGAATATTATCGGATGTTTCTCTAAGCTTTTCTTTTTGCTCTATAAACTCAGTTAAATCTATTTCTGTTCTTTGCCAAAAATTACCTACTAATATGTCCGTGATTTGCTTATTTGCTGTTTTTGGTATGATTATATGCTTAACTTTTTTTGGAGTAGGTACACCAAATTCTACTTTTTCTTCTTTTCTTTTTTCAAATTCAAGGCTTTTTGTTTCTAGGTCAGTAAAATCATCTTTTCCATTTTGTTCGGCAATTATCTTTTTAGTTTCTTCTCTTTCTTCTGGCTCAAGTAAAGATAATTTTATGTCCCTTAATTTATTAAAAGTAAATAGACCTTTTTCGACAAGTAACTCTTCAATAGTTTTATTAACACTGCCAAAAGGATTTTCTTCTCTAAACGATATATTGATCGGTTTAGTTTCATCTTTTATGGAGAATCTTTTTATTGCCTTATTTTTGTCTATTTCTATTACAGTAATAACAGGAGTAAAAGGTATAGGATCATTAAGATATGTCATAAATAAGACATATTTTTGATCAGATGATAAGGTTAATAAATCGCATGGGTCATCACCAATACTAAATAAATCTCCTTTTGGAGTAAAGGCTTTTGTTTCTTGAAAAGTATCTAGTCTAAAAGTTTTAAGGTTTGCTTCTGGTTTTGTGGTTACCAAATATAAGATTTTTTGATCTGGACTAAGACAAATATTACCTAATATACCTGTACCAAGATTCTTTTTTGTTATATTTTTGTCATTAATATCATATATGATGATATTTGTGCTTAAGCTATCGGTGAGATATATTTTATTATTTAAATTAGATATAGCAACATTAATAGTTTTATTTGATCCAGAGTTCCTAGCATTTATTTCACCACTAAAAGTACTTGTATTTATATCAAAAATATATACTTTTCCTTCATCCCTATTTGAAAGACAGAGCATTTTATTATCAGGTGATAGATACATATCATAAGGCAAAGAAGTATTTTTGTTTTTTGGTATTCCACCAAATATATATTGATTGGTAATTGCCAGCAAATTTTGTTTTTCTATTGCTGGATTATATAGATAGCTTTTATCATCTTTGATTGCTAATCCATAGAGAGATTCTTTGTTATATGGTATGTCACCTTCTTTTTGCATTTCTTGCAAATCAATTATTACAGCCGAAGTACCCCAAGCATCAAAATCATCTGGATTATATTTAGATGGATTACCAGGTAAATTTATAGAATTGATTTGTTGACCAGAGTAAGTATCAAAAATCTTGAGTTTTTTTTCAAAATAGTCAATGGTATAACATATACTTTGAATTTTTTTTCTAGCTTGGTCTAAAGCAAGTTTTCTATTTTCTAATAATTCTTCCATAACATCTTTTTCAACAAAAGATTTATCGACTAAAGCTTTTTCTAATAGGGATGACATCTCATCTGAATTTAAAGCTGCTAATTTTTGACTCATAAAAATATTCTCCCAAGAAAAGGTTTATATATCATATACATTCTAAACTTAATATAAAAAAATAATATTTAAAAGATAATTAAGTTTTTTTGATTATTTAACATCAAGTTAATATTTCATAATATCAGTAGCTATAATTAGAACATTTGCTATGAATTATAAGTCTTTTTACAGCGATGTAAAATAATAATTTAGCTATTTTTTATGTGACACCAGTTATAAACAAAGTAGTGTTTTTAAAGAATGACCTAAACCCTGTATGGGTAGGTATTTCGTCTACCCTCTTACATGAACTAATATTTCTAAGAATTGGTATAAGGTGACTTAATTAATTTTTTTTCATAAAGACGCTCTAAATACAGACCTTTCATGAGCATCTTAAACCAGATACGAAAATTAGGATACAAGGTAATATCAGTTTTTAATAAATAATGTATATTCATAAAAGGTAAGATCTGTATATCAGCCAAAGTAATTGTATTACCAATAATAAATTTTTTGCCATTTAGTTGATTATTGATTAATTTTGTATTGGCAATAATTCTACTTTTAAATATCTCTAAATACTCTGTATTTCTTTGATATTGAGGCATAGCATAAAGCATAAGATAGCTTGATACATTATATTGAAATTCTGACGCTGACCAAAACAACCACTGTCTAATTAATGCTTTATCTTTTAGATTTGTACTAAAAACCTCTGGATGATATTTTTCTGCTAAATAACAATTAATTGATATCGTTTCCCAAAAAATACTTCCTTCATCATCCAAGCATGGTAATAATCCATTTGGGCTAATCTTTAAAAAAGATTCAGACTTATGCTCCATATTGTCTATATTTAATTCAATAACTTGATATGGAGTTCTAAGCTCTTCCAACAGTAATAAACATGGAGCTATATTTGAAGTTAATTCAACTCCGCCCTTAATAGTGTAAAGTTTAATCATAAATTTAGTTTTAAAGTTTAAAATATACAAATAACATAATTAAATAGTTTGGCTCAAAGTCAATAGTTTTTTATTCTCTAGTTTTTTAAGTGCTTCTCTTGACATCATACTTTGATACCATCTTTTAAAATTATTGAATGCGGAGATTTGTGTATGTAAAATAGAATGTATATGCATAAAAGAGGCAAGGTGAATATCTGCAAGCGACATTTTATCACCTGCAATAAATTTATTACTTTTTAGGTGATTATTAAGCAAATTTGTATATTCAGTAATCTTAAATTTAGAGATTTGTATATCTTGTATATCTCTTTCATCAAAAGGCTTAGTAGCATTTATAAATAAACTAGCTACATAAGGTTCAAATTGGGTTATACTCCATAAAATCCATTGAGTTATATTTGTTTTTTCGCTAAGGGTTGATCCCAAAAACTCAGGCTTGTATTTTTCAGCGATATAAAAATTTATTGCTGATGATTCAGATAAAATAAATCCATCGTCATTTAAAGCGGGTATCTTTCCATTAGGATTTATGTGTAAATACAAACGTCCTTTATTTTCATTTTTTGTTAGATCTATTTGTATTAATTGATATTTTAAATCTATTTCTTCAAAAAACCATAAGCATGGGCCAATACATGAAGTAAGTCTACCAGCACCTTTAATAGTATAAAATTGAATCACTAAATTTAGCCTTCATTTATTCGCTAGACAAGGGTTTAAAAACCTTGTTAGATAAATACTTATATACATAGAAATATTTCAAACAAATTTTTTTAATTATTAAAACATTCTTCATTATGATATTGTAATAGCATCTACTATAATTAAGATAATATTCTATATTGAAAATTATATAATACTATGGATAACAAAAAAAATAACAATCTTCCCAATAAAAACATTATTGGCAAACAATTAGTCAAAAGAGAAAATAATATAACACAGAGAAGAACTATTTTGTCTTCTACTGCAAAAAACAAAAATACATTTTCCAAAAAAGAAGTTAGCGAAGATGACAAAAAAAAGTCAGACTATACAGTGTATTTTGCTATGGAATTTTATTTAAAAGAAAAAAATATTGACACTACATTAAAAATATTAGAAAAAGCAATTACATTAAATCCTGAAAATGCTAGTATTTATTATAATATGGGTATAGTTTATTCAGATATAAATCAAATAGATAAGTCTATGCAAAGTTATGAAAAATGCTTATCTATTGATCCTAATAACCAAGATGCAAGATTTAATTTAGCCAATATTCTTACAAAGACAGGTTTTTGGGAAGGTGCTTTGAGTCACTACGAAAAGATTATTGAAGTAGATGAAATGGCTTTTGATGCAATATACAATATAGGTTTCATTTATTTAAGGTATTTAAAAGATTATCAAAAAGCAATAACTTTTTTTAAAAAGGTCATAAAATACAATCCTTTAAATAAAGAAGCATTTTTTAATTTAGCATTATCATATTATTTTATTGATGATAAAGAAAAAGCTATAGAGATATATGATGATTTGTTAATGATTTTCCCTGACTACTCAATGGCTGTCTATAATTTGGCAAGTATACATTTTCAACTCAACCGAAAAGATAGAGCTTTTAACTTATTTCAAAAGTATCTTGAAATGCCAAAACATATCTCTGAATATAATTTTGTAAAAATTGCCAAAAGAAAACTGAGAGAATAGATATAATGATGATTAAATAAAATTGTGTAATCAACTATGTAAACATCACATTTTATAATATTAGAATATAGTATAATTATCATGTGTATCTAAGATTTAGCTACAATAATTACTAAGGAGTTGAAAGTTTTGAATAAAGGTAAAAACTTATTAAAAAATAGAGTTTTAGCTTGTTTTATTCTAAGCCTAACAAGCTGTCAAAGTAATACTCTCATCGATAATAAACTAATTAGCAAAACACAAAGTCCAATTATTGCGGCTAGTATTATACAAGTTGTTGCCTCATCGTCCCTAAGTCCACATTCAATAAGTGCTGCAGAGCCTGTAACCAAGATTGATACAGATGAACAAACAATTAATGATATTATTAAGAATAGCCCTGATTTTTTCCCCATTAATCTACAAAAAGAAGAATCACAAGCAACAGTGCCGAATAATGGTGGCGTTGTTTTTGCTACAGTTCCAAACAACGGTGGTGTAGTTTTTGTTGCTGATTCAGAAAATAACTCTTTTACAACCAAAGCTCTGATAGATAATTTGAATCCTACTTTAAGAGATAATTTATTAGCTAGTAATATTATTAGAAATATTAAGCAAAAAGTGGTTAAAAAAGTATTATCAAGAGTAATAAAAAATACTATTGGCGAAACTCAAAGAAAAGTGACTGTTAAGTTTAATAAAGATAAAACAAAAGCTGATGTAATAATAAAATTAATTTATGAAAAAGAATTAATAAATAGAGATACTCTTAAAGTTATAAAAACTATTAAAGAAAATTCAGTTATAAACTCTGTATTTGTTAAAAAAGATTCAGAATGGTCATTAGAACAAATTTCACCAATAGATCTACAAACTGAAAATAAAGATTCGGGTGTTAATCTTGAGTCGATAAAACTAACAATTCATCCAAAAGATGGTAGTGAGCTAAAAATATATGACTTGGACTTAGATGGATTAAAAAATAAAGATAATCTTTTAGAAATTAATAGAGGTGACATAATCACTCTTGAAGCAAAATTGAATAATAAAGATATTGAGCAAGGCTTGCAAGTTTTTGTTAAATTTTCCGATAAAAAAACCCATATACCTCTCTATGATGATGGCAGTCAGGACATTGTTGTAGAAAATAGTACAGATAAATCTGAGGTTAGTGGTGATAAAGTCAAAAATGATCAGACCTATACAAGCAATATTGTTATAAAAGAAAAAGCTGGAGTCAATTATTTAACCATAAATGTTGACAAATCTGCTTCTGAAAAAGATGACTTAAATAATTTTAGTTCTATAAGTAAATCAATTGCCTTTAAAATTAATTAACGGGGGTTAACAAATAACAATAAATATGTTGAAAAATGCTAAAAGGTTTTTTATATCGTCTTTAATTGTTATCGGTTTTAGTAGTCAGAGCTTGGCTTTGGATAAAAAAGCTATTGTTTCTCCTGAGGATATTATTAAAAAGGAACAGCAAGCTCAATATTTTGAAAAATGGCTTGGAGTGATTGAGGTTGGAAAAACTACCAAAAAATATCTTGAGCTATATACTGGTGAAGGTGAAACTATCAAAAAACCAGAAGGTGAAAAAAGCTATTATATTGATAAAAAGAATAATAAAACATTAATAGTTGAAACTAATCATCAAGATGTCATTGAAGTTGCAACTTATAAAAATTATATTGATTTACCTTCAAAAAAGAAATTAGATGAAATAAAATCATCAAAAAAAATGAATATCAAAAATTTAATGACTTCAATGGGGAGTCGTATGGGATATTCACCAACAAGAATCATGAATGCCTATGGTAGACCTTCGGTTGAAGTATCAAATAAAGATGAAAGAGAATTTAAATATATTATGTTGGGTAATTTTAATCCAAAGTTAGATTTTGTTTATCTTGAATATAGCTTTTTGTTTAAAAAAAATAAGGTCGCAGAAATAAGAATAGAAAATGGTAAATAAAAAGTTTAGAGTATAATTCAAGTTATAAAATATTACTAACTAATACCTCAAAACAATATGCTAATTTTTATTTTCTTGATACTTGCTTCTTTGGTTACAGGCTTCTATATTACTAGATCCTCAAAAATAGATTTACTATTTACTGAAAAAGTAGTCTATGGTTCAATAATAGCTCTTAGTACATTTATACAAATAATTTATTTATGTACCTTTAGTTCAGGTCTAACGGCGATTAATATTTGCATTGCAATAGGAATAATATCGTTAATTACTTTATTCTCAGGTAGTAAATTATATAAAGATAAAGAAATTATTAAGTCCGAGATAAAAGAATATTCAGATAAATCAAAAGAATCAGAAAATATTATCTTAGTTTTAGTTTTTGGTTTTTGGTCAGTAATTTTTAAAATCTTATTTACAAAAAATTTGTATATGGGTAATGATGGCATTTATTCTAATACATCAACTGATATGCCAGTGCATTTTGCTTTTTTGACTTCTTTTGTTTATGGTGATAATTTCCCTCATCAAACTCCTCTATATGCTGGTGAAAAACTTGTCTATCCATTTTTATCTGACTATTTTAGTGCATTTTTAGTTTCA
>JACMQJ010000653.1 GCA_014377055.1 Candidatus Sericytochromatia bacterium | reverse complement strand
TAATTTTACAATCAGCTGATCCTAAAAACATACAATTTTAAATATTTTTAGTCTATAATTTAAAGAATTAAATATTAATAGGATTTGAATTATCTAATAAATTTTTCATAAAAATAGAATTGCATTCAAAACATTTTTTTAAATGATAGATATTAAAGACGTACACAAAAAATTTGGTCAGAAAGTTGTTCTTGATGGTGTTACTACTCAAATACAGGATGGTAAAACAACGGTCTTTATTGGTCCATCAGGTTGCGGTAAAAGTACAATATTAAAAATAATTCTTAGGTTAATTGAGCCAGATAGTGGCTCAATTAATGTTGATGATCAAGACATTTTAAAGTATAGTCAAAAAAAAATAGATGACTTTAGATCTACTGCTGGCATGGTTTTTCAGTCTGCAGCATTATTTGACTCATTAAGTATGTGGGAAAATGTAGGATTTGCTTTATTAGAGAGGGAACATAAAAAAAGAGACGAAGTAAAAAAAATAGCTTCCGAAAAATTAAGAATCGTTGGTTTAGAAGGTTCTGAAGATCTTTTTCCATCAGAATTAAGTGGTGGTATGCAAAAAAGAGCTGCAATAGCTAGAGCAATAGCCCAAGATCCCAAGCTTATTTTTTATGATGAACCAACCACAGGTCTTGATCCTATAACCTCAACAGTAATAGAGGAATTAATGAAAAAATTGCAGGTAGATATGGGTATAACTTCAGTTATTGTTACTCATCAGCATAGTACTATTTTTAATAATGCTGACATAATAACGATGTTTCATAAAGGAAAAGTTTATGCAACAGGTGTACCAGATGAGTTTATAAATGCAAAAGATGAATTGGTCAGAAATTTTATTGAAGGCAGAGTTAGTTAACGGAGTAATAGGATCAAACAATGGCAGCAGTAAATAATATTAAAGTAGGAGTTACAGCAACAACATTTGCCGTAATTACATTAGGTTTGGTTATCTGGTTAAGTCAATATGACCCAGGTAAAAAAAGCTATACGATACAAGGTAATTTCACAAATATTGGTGGACTTATACCAGGCTCAAAAGTCTATTTGATGGGTGTTAAAATTGGTGACGTTGTATCAACTATACCAGAGCTTAATAGAGTAAAAGTTATGCTCAATATTGATGATAAAATAAAAATACCAACAACTACAAGACTAGCTATTGCAGCTAAAGGACTAGTCGGTGATAAATCAGTTGAGTTTTTTATTAATGATGATATAAAACCAACAAAATTTTATAAGCCAGGAGATGTGATTGAAGGTAATTCACCCGCAAGCTTTGATGATGTTATTATTGAAGGACGTAAGGCAATGGTCAAGGCAAATGCACTAATTGGCGATCCTGAATTAAATAGAAACATTAGACTTACATCAAAAAACGTTGAATTATTTACCCGAAAATTAAATGAGAGCATGAAACAAGTTGATGGTATTGCCAAAAGTATCAAAGATATTTCGGGTTCAGCTAACGGCTTAGTTTCATCTGCTAATGGATTAATCACAAAAACTAATACTGTTGTTTCTGATATCGGGTCATTTGTTGGTGATGTAAAAGGTTTAACTAAATCTAATTCTAAACCAATTAGTAGTATTATCTCAAGCTCAGATAGATTGGCAAAAAGCCTAGAAAAAACAGCTAATACATTAAATCATTTACTTGATGATCCAAAAAATAAAAAGGATTTTGGTTCGACTGCATCAAGTATTAGAAAAACAGCTGAAAATATCCAAACTATATCACAGCAAGCAACTTTAATTAGCTCTGACATTAGAAATTTGACAAATGATAAAGATATTAGAAATAATTTAAAAGATATTGTTAATAATACAAAAGTTATTTCAGGTACTTTTGCTAATACACTTTCAATACCTCAAAAAGAATTGGCTAAGCAAAAAGAAAAAGAAAAAAAAGATAGATTAAATCTTGATTTTAAAAGTGAGATTTTAGGCAAAATAAATTATCAATTTAATGTTTCACCAGCACCTACTTTCGATATTGTTGGTAACTTTAATATCCTAGCACATACAGGATTTGAAAGATTTCCATTTTTACAAATTGGTATTGATGAGATTGGGTCAAAAAATGCTATAAATCTTCAAGCTGGATTTTATCCTTTTGATAATTTTAGAGCCAGATTAGGTATAGTTAGGGGTAAGCTCGGAGTTGGTGGTAATTATTTTATAAATAAAAATAATACTGAAATTTTGGCTGATTTTTATGATATAAGCTCGCCTCATAT
>JACMQJ010000652.1 GCA_014377055.1 Candidatus Sericytochromatia bacterium | reverse complement strand
ATTTCTTAACTGTACAATAAAATTAACTACACCTAGTGTTTCTGATAAAACTATATTTTTTGTTTCTAACTTAACTTCCATAGCTCCATTGATTATAGGTGTATTAGATAAAATTGAAACTTGATTCAAAAGCCAAGATTTGCCACTTCCCTCAGGCCCTTCTATATAAAAAATATTTGGATAATAGGCACTAGTATTATTAACAAAATTATTAATAGCATATTTTATCGAAGTTAAATGTTCCTGACGAAACAAAAACCTTTTATCATGTTCAGGTATTTTTTTTTTATCCAAAAAGCCCACAAATATTTCCTCATTTTAAACTAAGCTTATTTATGGTTATATAATTAGCTTATTAAATCAAAATATACAAAAAATGTTAAAAAAACAAATAATTAAATTGAATTTTTCATAAGTAATTATAGATCAATCTAAAAAAATTCTGCTATATGATTAATGAATTGTTATTACTGAACAATAATGCTTTATCTGATTTGAGATTATATTTATTATGTATTCTAAAATAAATATTTTTTATACTTTTAATAATTTATTTTTAATATATAATAGTTATTGAAGTATACATTTAAGGGCTCGGTTGTGAAAAATAATATTCTTGTTGTTGATGATGATGCGATTGTTTGCCTAATACTAGAAGTTGGTTTATCTGATACATTTAATGTTACAACATCAACAAACTCAATAGAAGCAATAAAGCTAATTAAAGAAAATTATTACAGCTTTATCATAACTGATTTTAGTATGCCAGATGTAAATGGTTTTGAATTGATTGTTTGGCTAAAATATAATGTTAAAAAATCAAGAGTGATAGTTATTACATCGCTTGACACAAAAGATATAAAAAAATTAGTTTTATCAATTGGTGCGATTCAATTCTTTCCTAAACCTGTGAAAGTTAAAGATATAAAAGAGTTTATTTTAGATTATATTGACTCTGTTTTAGATTATATTAACTCTGGTTTTGAAGGAACAATCAATAATATAGAAATAAATGAGCTATTACAATCATATTTATTTCAAGGAAAAAACTTAGTTTTAAATATCAAAGATAATAAATCAAATATTAATGGAAATATATATATTGAAAATGAACAGATAATAAAAATTGAATGTGGAATTGAAAAAAATGAAAAAGCTCTTGCTAAATTAATGTTAATTAATGATGGTATTTTTTCTGAGAATATAATTATTAACCAAATAGATAAAGAAATAGATATACCTTATCAAGCCCTTTGTATGCAAGCAGCTTATATAGCTGATACAGAACTAGAAAGTATTAATAAATCAATAAAAAGTGTTGCTCTAATTTTATCCGATGTTAACGAAAGGCTAAAATTAATTTTGCAAAAAGCTTTATCTATGCAAAATTTTTATCTTGATATTTTTACGGATACTGTTGATCTTGAGTCAATTATAAAATTTACCAAATTTGATCTTATTATTACTGACGATAATTTTATAGAGAAGATAGTTGAAATAAAAAATAAACATGACAAATTTGATATATCGTTAATAAATTCAGACATAGAAAAAAATAATATTCTAGAGTTAAAATTTACTAGATTTGATTTACCCAATCTTTTAAGTTACCTAAAAGAGCACAAAAATGTTAGTTTAAGCGGGTTTTTAAAAAAGATCAAATTTTTTGATCTTTTACAATTAGTTTCTTCATCATTTCAAACAAAAATTTTTGAAATTAAAAATTTTAAGGAGAAACTTTCAGGAAAAATATTTTTTAAAAAAGGCATCCTTATCCATTGCGAGTATAACAATTTAACTGGAGAAGAAGCTATCTACGAAATTATTAGTGTAAAGAAAGGCATTTTTATAGAAAAAACTTGGTCTGAACCTGATGAATACTCAGTATCTCAAAAAAGTTTGAACTCCATATTAATTCGTTATATCCAAGATACCAAACCAGTTAATAATGAAGGATTTGATTTTGATGAAGAAACATTGCTTTCTATAGAAAAAAAGATAAACTCTATACTCTAATTCTAATGTTAAATTAA
This sequence comes from Candidatus Sericytochromatia bacterium, assembly GCA_014377055.1. Taxonomy (GTDB): domain Bacteria; phylum Cyanobacteriota; class Sericytochromatia; order UBA7694; family JACMQJ01; genus JACMQJ01. The sequence continues at coordinate 11,239 of JACMQJ010000652.1, read as the reverse complement.
ATTTCAAATTTAAATACTCAATGTAAACTTAGTATTAAGTTGTGATATAGTGATACCTATATTTAAGTTAAATTTAGTAAAAATCAAGGACAAACTTATGAACCAATCAGAAATTCAAAAAACAATTGAGGCTATATCAGCAGGTATACCAACACTTATAGCTGTTGCAATAGTAGAAATAGATTCAGGTATGAGTTTAGGATCTATATCAAAAGACCCAAATTTTGATCCTGAAATAGCAAGTGCATACAATGCAGAAGTTGTAAAACAAAAAGTAGCAGCTATGAATGCTCTAGGAATCGGCGATCAATCAGTTGAAGATATTTTAATTACCTTAAGTAATCAAATACATATTATTAGGTTAACATCTGACAAAAAGCATTTTCTTTATATGGCTGCTAAAAAAGAAACAAATCTTGCAATGGCTAGATCAGTTTTAAAACAAAATAATATATAATATAATTTTCCAATATGACAAGGGGTTCAAACTCCTTGTTTAAAATTTTACCAAAACTCTTTCTATTTCTTTAACTATATCAAATTTAACAAATGGTTTAAATAAATATAGGTCACAACCTAATATTTTACACTTCTCTTGAACTTCGTTACTAACCACAGAAGTTAAAAAGATAAATGGTATTTTCTTTAATTCATTATCTAAATTTATATTTTCTTTTAGCTCTATACCGTTCATAACGTCCATATTAATATCAGAAACAACAATATCAAAATCTTTTTTACTTTTTAATATACTCAAAGCTATTTGACCATTTTCTGCACAAGTTACAACATAGCCATTTTTAGATAAAATAAACTCAAGCATTCTAAGCTCTGTAGTTTCATCTTCAACCAAAAGTATGTTTACCATAACAAAATCCTTTTTATTGCAATATAAATATTAGTTATTTAAGTTAATAGAAGTAAATCATATTTAAGTGATTCATAAGATTGATACCTATCGTTTTTATCTCTCAATAATAACTTATTGACAATATCTTTCATTTTATCAGGATAATTACTACCTTCTAACTTAGGAGAAAATTCATCCGAAACAAATTTTTGTGTGATTATTTCTCTATAGCTTTTAGTTTTAAAAGGTGGCATCCCTGTAAGTAAATGAAAAAATGTTGCACCTAGAGAATAAAGGTCTGCTCGATGGTCAACACTACTAGAATCTAAAAACTGCTCTGGCGACATATAGATTGGAGTTCCTACTATATTACCTTCTTCTGATTCATTTTTATTATTAACTATTTTGCTTAAGCCTAGATCAAGTAATTTTACTTCTTTATTTTTGGAAATCATAATGTTTCCTGGCTTTATATCTCTATGTATAATATTATTATCTAAAGCATAACTTAACGCATCACAAAGTTTTATCATTATCATTATTGCTTCGTTCACATCTAATACTCCATTGTTATTAATAAGATGTTCCAAATCAATACCATTAACAAATTCCATAACCATATAAGTGTATTTTTCACCTTTGTCAGCATCAAATATACTCACCAAATTAGGATGATTTAATTTGGCTGTATTGATTGCTTCTTGTAAAAACATAGCTTCTATTTCTGGACTGTTATGTTTTAGGTCATCGGATAATATTTTTACAGCTACTTCTATACCCAAAAATTCATGAATAGCTCTATAAACGTTAGATGTAGATCCTTTTCCAGAAAGATTAACTATTTTACATCGACCAATTACATAACCTTTTTTTGGCCAAAAATTATTTTCTTCTTCTTTGATAATTGATTCTATTAGACTTCTTACTTTATACGGATTAATTTTTGATCTTTCATTAAAATTAACTAATAAAGATTCTTTAGCATTTATAAAATCATTATTTACATCTTTTAAACTAGAAATAAATTCAAATAAATCTTTATTCTCATTATCTATTTTTAGCTGTTCAAACTCGATAAATTCATTCTTATACACCTTTACTTCTAAATTGTTATCATCTAACATTTAAGTTAATATATGACCTCTAACTTTTTCCATAAAATCCCATGCTAATAACTGGTTTCTTTGATTAGTTAGTAAAATAACAATTTTATTGTCGTTAATAGTTACATACTGATATTCATAATTGTCTACATTTAAAAATCGCTCTATCGGATTATTTAAGCTATCACTCTCAATTAAATTAAGTACCAAATTATTTAAAATAATATTTGTTAGATAATCAATTTTTATTAATACAAAGTCTTTATCAACCTCTTCTTTACTACATGAAGCAATAATTGAAAGCTCTTTTTGATCTAAAATACAACAGTAAGTAAACTCTTTATCATCTTTTAATAATTCGCTTAAACTAAAAGACATACTAGAGTCATAGTTAAAAGTGAGATTATTATTTTGTTTATATTTATCTACAAATTTTTGATCTGTATTTATAGGCTCAAGTATTTTACTATCTTTTACATCTGAAATATCACTTATAATATCTATATTACCTATTATATTTTCTGATTTTTGTTCATTGATAACTTCAGGTGAATCAATTTCTACTTTAGAAACAAACTTATCAAAAGATTTTTTTATTTTTGAAAAAATACTATCAGACAAAATATTCTCCTATAGAATCTTATTTAATTCGATTAATATATCTCTTACAGATTTTAGAGCAAAAATTTTATTAGAATCAGAACCCCAGATTAGACTTAGAGCCCATTTTTCAGAAATACTTTTTGATATTTGAAAAATGGGAATAGATATATAATACTCTTCTACCAAAAATTCTTCTTCTGATTTTATTCCTAACAGACTCTCAATATTTTGGATACTTTTATTCATTCCTATTGAAAAGAAATTATTCGTTAATTCATGAACTAGTTTTTTATTATCGTCTGTATTGTAAGCAATACCAATAATATTTTTTTCTTTTATATCCAATACAGATATAGAAATAATTTTATTATTATTGAGCATTTGATTTTTACAAAAATCATTTATTTTTTCTATTTCATAAATATATGTTGAATCTTTTGATTTTTTATCCTCTTTTTTAGGTATACTAGCTCTTTTTTCATCTATTTTTCTTAATGTATTTAATAGAAAAACCTCGAAGCGTAAATTAATATTACGTTCTAACTTAGAACCATTATCATATTTAAAGTTTCTAACTACATAATTATCCCATGATAAGATCTCTTCAAAAGCTTCTTCTGAAAAGTTCTTATTTTCTATCTTACAGTGTGTTACTTCTCCACTTTCAAATAAGATATATCCAACTTCATTTTCTGATGATGTAACTTTAATGATTGATGTCAGTCTTAAGTAATGTGCTATCTGAAATAAATCCATTAGCTCTATACCATCAAGATTTATATTAGAGCTCGACATCTTATTTTGTATTTCTGACATTAATTATTTCCCTATATTTAATTGAATAGATCTTTAACTTTAGGTATAGCAATTTTTATTTCAGACCAAATCAATCCTTGATTTGATGTCTTTTTAGATATAATAAAAATTGCTATCTCAAGATCATCTACAGCTTTAAGAAAATAAAAATTATTCTTTGAGCTAATAAATACTTCTTTAAAATAACCTTTTGATTTATAATCTGTTTTTTCACTTATATAACTATCTACATTTTTTGCTGATTCACTTTTAAGAATCTCCATAGTTGCTGAAGATATATTATTATTCATTTTTTGGACATCATGATTTTCTTTAAAACAAGAAGCCAGTATACTACCATCTTCTAAATTAACTAAAGATGTGGATATTATTCCATCAATTGAATTGACTAATTTACTGCATATATTTTCTAAATTGTTCATTTTAAAAAGACTCAAAACTTTGGATACTAAATATAGATATTATATTACATTATATTCACTAAATATAATATAATTTGTTGAGATGTTTTAAATTATTAATGATACTTTTTAAAGCTTCGGTTTAATTAAGCTTTTTATAAGTTAATATATTATTTAATTTAATTATTTTAAGTCAATTTAGGTAAAAAAAATGATCTATAAGTTACTTTATTTTAGTCAAGAAAGCTTTAAGTATACAAATAAGTATTTACAAACTTTAGACGATATTTTAAAAGTTAGCAGAGAAAATAACTCAAAAAATAATATTACAGGGGTTTTAATTTATTCAAACGGAGATCTTCTTCAACTTCTTGAAGGAGATGAAGATAAAGTAACTAATCTATACTCTAAAATAGCAGTTGACAGCAGGCATACAAATATAAAAATACTTATGAAAGGTGAATCTGAAGACCGTAATTTCCCCGATTGGTTCATGGGATTTAAGCTACTTGAAGATGAAGTATATTCTAATTATCTAAAACAAAATAATATTTTAGAAAGAATGGGTTTAAGAGATTTTATTTTTAACCAAAACAGACCAATAGATACAATAATAGATTTAATAAGCGGTAAATATGATTTTTCTAAACCTGACTTAATCCAATAATTTATTAATTTTAAGAATTTAGTCATTATTGTATTACAAAATATCATTTATGCTAGAATATCTAAATATGCCGACGTGGCTCAGTGGTAGAGCAGCTGTCTCGTAAACAGCAGGTCAGGGGTTCAAATCCCCTCTTCGGCTTTTTTGCAAATTTAATTAGTTAATCTGTGGTGAAAGAGTTTGTACTATTCTTGAAACAATTCTTTCTGAAGCACCAAAATCACCAAATCGTTCTATAGCATTATTCTTAACTTGTTCTCTATATTGAGTATTTGTTAAAGCAATATTTAAATGCTTTAAAAGTAAATCAGATGATGGACTTGAATTATTTATATAAGATAATGATTTACCTAATAATCTCTTTTGTGCTTCACCAAATCTTTTTGTATATTGTATAGATCCACAAGGGAACGAAATTACAGGTATACCAATTCCAGCCGCTTGCTCGTTTCCTGTTCCTGACGTTCCTATAACAGCATGAGATGTCATAAGGATATTACCAAAATATCCACTTAATAGATGAAGTTGATCCTTATTATTTTTCCAAACTGTATGTCTTGGACTTGATTTTTGGATAAACCAATTACTTTTGCTTAAATCTTTTCCATATCTTGGTATGTCCTCTTTATCTGCAACAGCCACCAAAAAAATTAGTGGCTTGTCAAATTTCATTTTTTCTACTAGCGACATAATTATTCTAAAATTATTCCTAGCATCATCATGACTTCCTGGTAAGATAGCAATAATGTGATTTTCTGGATTAAGTTTTAAGTCAAGATTTTTATTATATTGAATACAGTCCAACATTGGGTTTCCAAGATATTCAGCTCTTACTCCAAGTCTAATTAAGTTATTAGTTGTTAACAAATCTCTAGGAAAGACAAGTGTATTCATATTTTTTAAAAAACTTCTTTTTAATCCTGAATAAGATGATGTAGTTGATTTTTGAGGATTGATATAATAATCACTCATTGCACAACCAACAAATGAACTAGGCTTTTTTAAAATCCTTGAAGCTATTACAGGAACGATATCACCAACACCAACAATATAATCAATCTGATTAGATAATTTTTTTAGACTTTTGTATTGCCTTCTGATGTGAGAAAATAGACCCGCTTCAAAATCTTGATACAATAATCTCCAATTTTGGTATGCAAAACCATTTGAAGGCATTTGCATTGGTTGACTGATCAAAGGAATGTCATTGGCAAGATATTGTTTACCAGTTCCAGCAATTGCTAGAGCTGCAACTCTATCTTCTTCTCTAAAGTATAACCAATATCTTATAAGTGATAATGCAATAGCATCTTCTGCTTCGCCGTTACTTACAAATAGTACATTCATAATATTTATTTTCTCTATTTTAGATATTTTTATTTTTAATAGATAAGTTGCTAAAAACTTTCATTAACGTAAATAAGGTAAAGGATCAACAGGACTGCCACCAGCTCTAACTTCAAAATGCAAATGTGGACCAGTTGAAAAACCAGTAGTACCAATAGCTGCGATTAATTGTCCTCTTTTTACTGATTGACCCACAGAAACATACATTTGAGAGGTATGACCATAAAGTGTAGCTATACCACCACCATGATCAATAATTATAGCTTTACCGTATCCACCAGTCCAACCTGCATTAATAACAACACCATTTGACGCTGCATAAATAGGAGTACCTGTTGCAGCTCCAAAGTCTATTCCAGTATGAAGTTTGCGTGTACCAAAAATTGGATGTACCCGATAACCAAAATAGGATGTAACTCCAGCAGAACAAGGCATACCCATACGCCCACCACCATAACTCATACTTCTTGGCATAGAAATAGAAGCATATTTTCTTCCTGTTCTAGCATACTCTTTTTTCATAGCTAAATATCTTTGCATTTCAAGTTTTTGTTGATAAGCCATGTTTTGCAACATTGAGCTAATTCTACTAGATTCATTTTCTAAAGCTTGAGTTTCTTTTTCATAGAAGCTTTTTTGATGTTGTACTTTTTGTAAATAGTCAGCTTGATCCTCACTTGCCTCTTGATAAATAGTTTTTTGTTCTGATATTTTTTGAGATATTTTTACTATTTTAACTTGTTTATCTTTATAGTCCATTTTCAGCTCATGAATTTCTTTTTTTTTCTTTTTGATTTCGTTGATTGATTCATTATCTTTTTTGATAATATAATTAAAATAGACAGTCCTTCTCATAAGAGTAGATAAATCTTCAGAGCTTAAGATAAAAGTAAAAAAATCTACATATTTATACTTATATAATCTTCTTACGGAACTTCTTGTTGCTTTTACTTCTGATTTTAATTCTTTTTCTGTATCTTTAAGTTTTACATCTGTAATTTTAATTTGTTTTTGTGTTTGTTCATACCTAAACTTTGCATCTTCAAGCTTGATACTACTAGTTTCAATTTTTTGTTGTAATACTGCTATTTTAAAGTTAGTTTCGCTTTCTTTTTTTTTTAGATGTGCTACTTGTGCTTTGCTTTGTTGTAACTTATTTTTTGTGTGGATAAGCTTATTCTTACCTTGTGTAATACTTCTATTAGACGAGCTTACAGGTTTTGAGTGGTGTGATTTTGAATAAGCAATCTGAGGGTTAAAAATTGTTGAATAAACAACTGTTACCAAAGATAACTTAAAAAAATATTTTAGAGACATAAAATTTATCTAGTTATAAAAAGAGAAGCGTAGCTACTAAGTAGACTTATAATTGTAGTTATAAAGAAAAAAGCCAATGTAAAGCCTATAATAATTTTTGAATTTTTTCTAATTAACTTTGTAATATTCACAAAAATGTCCTTTTAATTAATTTAACTTGTCCTTAACTAATTATACAAGGCTTTAATTGTTATAAAAAATTATCTGTACAAAAATTAAAATTTTTTCAATTTAAAATATGACTTTAATATATTAAGTCAATCGCACCATCTTCTGAAATAACTACAGCCATACAAGTCTCATTTCTTGATTCACAATAACGAATCGCTGAATTATATCTAGCACCTCTTGCATAATTTCCTTTATCTGTTGCAATACCATCGAGGATAACTCCTATTGCATAACATTTTAAATCAAAAGGATTAATTAATATAGCACCATCAATTTCTGTCATTTTATCGATCATTTCAAGAGTAATATTTATTGGATTTATTATAATAGCTTGACCTTGTAATCTTAATCCCTCTGATTCAGCATCTTTTGTTATAACAACCATTGTTCCATATTTTTGCTGAGTTGCACGGTTAATCAAATTCCAAAGATCAAGAATATTTTTACTTTTTATTCCTTTAAAAACTTTATTCAGTAGACTTGTAAATTCTCTTTTATATGCTTGAAATTTTGGTAATTTTGGTTGTCCTGAGCTAACCATCATCAAAATATTACTTCCATGTATAAATTCCCAGTTATTGTGACGTAAAAATTTAACAAAAAATAAATCTTCACAAGACTCATCATATACACCTGTAATCTCACCAATACCAAAAATATAATTAGAATCTGAAATTAAAAACATACTTTCAGATGTTATTTGCAGTATTTTTCTGACAGCACTAAAGTCATCAATTTTTATTGGTTTTTTGAATGAAACTAATTCGTTAATATTAGGATGATTAGGTGCTGAGATTGTAATACTACCAATACCTTCACGACCTTCATATTTTAATAAAGATATTTCATTAAATGTATAAAATAAATCCCTTCGATTAATTAAACTAACTCCTGATTCAGATATAACTGACTTTGCGATACTATGAAGCAAATATTGTCCTGAAGACGTAATTATTTCATCTATCTCACTTTCGTTTCCTAGATTGTGAAAGAAAATAGGTACTATATTTCTATAAAAAACCTCAAGATTATTAAAATATCCTGTTATTTTTCGCAAAAACCTATTAATAACACTTCTCAATAATGAAGTAGATTGAGAATAACTACTAATACCAAGTTGTTTTTTCGATAAAGAAATTTTGGTTAGCTTATAATAACATTCAAAGGCTTGTCTATCCACTTGTACTACTGAAAAAGTAATATATCCATTTAAAATTACTGGATATGAACAAAAAGAAATCAAATCAATATTAATTTCTTCCGTATTAAGAATATTTTCTATAGCTTCTATATAAGTTACATTTTTAATGACAGATTTATACTTTTCATTAAAATCAGGATAGACATTGATCAAGTCTTTAGAGCTTATATTGTTATTCTTCTCAATTTCTTTTTCTAATTTTCTGATTTTTGAAAAAAATTTACGAGAATAATCATATTCCTCTGGATCTGATGTTATTTTATCTCTATCTATTTGTAAAAGATCTCTTGGATTTTTTTGATCATCTACAAGACTAATTACTAAACACTTTGGTTGAAGCTTTGGCTCAAGCTTATCAAAAAGTAATTTTGCATCTTGTGAAATCGCATCAAATATTAAGGCATATTCTTTTAAATGTATTTCCATTTATATTCCGTTAAATAAAACTAAGATAATGTATTTTATATTAATTTTGCTTTTGATGTAATAACTTTTTTGTAATTATTTTACATCATTTAAATAATTTTTTAAAAATTGCTTAGGATCTTTAGGATCTTGACTTTGTAGATATTTAAAAAATTCAACTGTTTTTGTTAAGTCATGTCCTTGCTTATTATAAACTTGTCTGTATAAAGAAGCATCCTGCTGATAAGTAATAAAGCCCATTATTACAGCATTATTTAAGTGTAATTTTGGAAACCAAGCATAAGCTCCAGGTGTTTTGAATTTTTTTTGTAGTTCTCTAAATTTTTCAAATCGGTAACTATCAATTATTTTTTGCTTTAAAACTAATTTATCTTCTTTATTTTTACTATTGTCACTGTATAAGTTTTTTAGTGAGTTATAAAACTCGTTAACATAAACAGAAAAAATCTTATCATCATCTTTTAGATCAAATGATAATTTGTACTCTTTTGAATTTTCTCCATACTTTGATTTTAAAAAGTCTATACCACCTTGTTCACCAACAAAAGATGCCATTTCTTCATTAAACTGAATATTATCTTTAATAAATACTGTAGCATGAGTCATTTCGTGAATAACTAAGTTTGCCAAATATTCTGTTGGATAATTTAACATGTATGAATAAATAGGATCGTCAAACCATCCCAAAGTGCTAAAAGCTCCAGCAGTTCTAATATATGTGTCATAACCAAGAGATTTTAATCTTAACTCTTCATCTCTAGCTTCTCCATAATTATAAAAACCCTTGTACGGAAAAGATCCAAAGAATGGAAAACCCCATTGATAAGCTTCTAATTTATCAGATTTACTTCCAACAACAACATTAGTTAAATAATCACGTCCCTTTAATTGAACATATTTTGTATATGTTTTATTCATTTTCAATCCAATATTTTTAGTAGCAAATTCTCTAATATCATAAATTATTTTAATTTTATCTTTAACTTTTTGACTAATCTTAGGATTTTTATAAATTTCGTCCAAAGGTTTGGCAGATAAATTGTATTTAAATAAATTAAATCCTTGATTAACAAAATAACAAGAATTTAATTGTAAAAGTACAATAGACGATAAAAATATTTTTAAACTATTTTTCATAATGAATCTTTATTATAGACCAATTTTTAAATATTACATGCTCAAGCTATAATAATACTATAATTTTATTATTATCATTAATTACTTTAAATATCTCTTATTGATCAAAACAAATATTTTTAAAATTAATTTAATCGAATAAACTTAAAATATATAATAATAAAAGGATAATGTATAATTACTAATCAATATAATAGTATAAAAAGTAAAATTAATGAAAAATAAAACTGTTCTGATTACAGGAAGTACCAGTGGTATAGGTTTAGGAATAGCTGAATCGTTTGCTGAAAAAGGATATAATATAGTTTTTAATGGACTAGAAAAAGATGGAATTGAGATATCACAAAATATTTCAAATAAATATAATATAGAACATTTGTTTTTTCCTGCAAATATGTTATACCCAGAACAATTAAGAGAGATGGTAAAATTATCTGTAGAAAAATTTGGTGTGATTGATATACTAATAAATAATGCTGGTATCCAACATGTATCACCTATCGAAGAATTTCCAGAAGATAAATGGGACAATATTATTGCCATTAATTTAACATCAGCTTTTCATTTGATAAAAGCTGTTTGGAAAGAAATGAAATCGCAAAATTTTGGTAGAATAATTAATATTGCTTCTGCTCATGGATTATTTGCCTCAGAATATAAAAGTGCTTATGTATCAGCAAAACATGGGATTATTGGTTTAACAAAAACAGTTGCTCTTGAAGGCTCGCCTTTTAATATAACTTGTAATGCAATTTGTCCTGGTTATGTAAAAACTCCATTAGTTGATATGCAAATATTAGATCAAGCAAAACATCATAACTTATCACCAGAAAAAGTTATATCAGAAATTATCTTAAAAAAACAATCTGTTAAAGAATTTGTCCCAATAAAATTAATAGCAGATATGGCTTTATTACTTGTCTCAGAAAATTCAACAACTTTGACAGGATCAGTTATACCAATAGATGGCGGATGGTCAGCACAATAATGAACTCAAAATTTGTAAAAGCCAATAATATTAATCTGCATTATCTTGATTTTTCAGGAGAAAATCCACCAATAATTTTAACTCATGGAGTTACAGCAAATGCTCATGCTTTTGATGGTTTAATAAATTCAGGTTTAAATAATAAGAAAAGAGTTATTTCAATTGATTTAAGAGGTAGAGGTCTTAGCGATAAACCAATAACTGGCTATTCT
>JACMQJ010000651.1 GCA_014377055.1 Candidatus Sericytochromatia bacterium | reverse complement strand
GCTACTATTTTTTCTATTATTAGATATATTTCAGGTATATTTACTGATTCAAAATGAACAGTACCACCCTGCCCAGCAAAATAAACACTTGGATAAATACTACTAGCTAATACTTTTCCGTCTTGGGCAACACTGTACGAACAAAAAGCAGATCCTTTGATGTATTCTTGCAAAACCCATTTATATTGTTCATCTATTCTTATATTATCTATTTTTTCATTGCTTTTATCGTTAATAATGACCTGAGAAGCAAAACGAGAAAAATCAGGTTTCAAGACAAACTTATCTATATTTTTTAATTCGTGAATTAAATCTTGCCTATGATCAATTAATTGACTTTTGGGATAACGAATATCTAACTTTTCTAATAATTCAATAAATTGAAATTTACTATGTAATTGAGTTAAGACATCAATAGAAGAAGTGAAAACATAGCAATATTTTTCTAATTTTTCTTTATATTTAGAAATATAGAATACTTCCTCACAATTAGGAATCAAAATATCTATACGATATTCTCTGATTATATCAACAAGGTGATAAATAAAATCCTCGGTTTCTAAAGCTGCTGAAGGAATAAGAAAATTTTTTTTTACATATTTAGAAACTCCAGAAAGATTACTTTTTAAGCTTTCCGCTACAAAATTATTGTAACCATCCTTGGCAAATAACCTGATCAGATCAAGAGTGGCTGGGGATCTACCACCTGTAAAAAGAATGTTAGCTTTTTTTGCTGTTGTAACCATTATTAGTATTTTTTAACTTATTTCATCAATTTTGACAATAACTACAGTACTATTATCATCTCCACCTCGTAAATTAGCTAAATTAACTAAATGTCGGCAAGCTTGACTCGGATCTTTGACTGATAATACTATTTTTTGTATTTCTTCATCTTTTACATGCTCATAAAGACCATCACTACATAATAATAAATAATCATTAGAACGCATAGGCAATTGATATACTTCAACTTCAACTGCAGGAAAACCACCAAGAGAACGATAAATTAGATTTCTTTGTGGGTGAACAGCTGCTTCTTCAGGTGTAATCTGCCCTATCTCTAATAACCTGCCAACTAATGAATGATCTCTGCTTATTTTTTCTATTCCTAGATTATTAATTAAATATGCTCTACTATCACCAACATGTGATATAAATAATTGACCTTCATAAATTAAAGAAGCTGTAATAGTTGTTCCCATACCACTGTATTGCTTATTTTCTTTTGATTCTTGATAAATTATTGTGTTTGCTCTTTTAACTGATTGTTCCATTACAGTTAATAATTCACTATCTTGAAACTTTTTTACATTTAAATCTTCAAAATAATGATTAATATAGCTAGAAACCTCTTGTGTTGCTAATGCACTAGCATATTCACCAGCTTTTGCACCGCCCATACCATCTGCAACAATAAAAATTCCATAATTAAGTTGTTTTGTTTGACTAATATATCTTTTATTCTGTACAGAAAAACTATCCTCATTTGCTTCTCTTTCGACTCCGACATCAGTACAATATCCTACATTGTACAAAACAGAGCTAAAAAGCTCTAAAACAGATAATTTTAATTCATCAATAGAATTAAACCTTTTATCAGGTGATAAAGAAAGCATTTTAGCAATAATTCTATTTATTTGAGGATTAATAGATGGATGAAACTCTACTACTTCAGGAAAACAAAACCATTTATCTTCTAAGTCTTGTTTACTCGCCTGATAACCTGTTAACATTTCATGCCAAATAGCTCCTAAGGAATAAATATCAGATCTTTGATCAATATCTTTGTGACCAATTCTTAACTCAGGTGACGAATAAACAGAGATACTCTCATTAATCATATTTTCAATAGGTACTTGCCATGCACTGTCAAATCCAGTCAGTCTTATTCTTTGCAAATCTTTGGTAACAACAATATATCTTGGTTGTAAGTCAAGATGGACGATATTTCTTCTATGAAGTTGACTTAGGGACTGACATAACTGTATCATCCAGTCACATGACTGTTGAGGATTTATTTTATTTTTTGTCAAAAAATATTTAAGATCATTACCTTCGAGTTGCTCTATTACTAAATAATATTTACTTTCTTCTGTGAATATATCAACAACTTTGACTACAGTAGGATAAGTTACTGAACGTAAAATAGCAAATTCATCATACCAAGGATTAGCTTTGAGATTTTTATCATTGCGATCAGTTACATTCAAAGAATTGGTACGAGGTACATAATTAGGACTTAGTTTTTCTTTTAATATAACTATAAAATTAGTAACTTCATCTGTTGCTCTATAGATATTTGCACCATGTTTAACTTCAAGGAATCGTTCTATACGATACCTTTCATGTAAAAGATAGCCTTTTTCGAGAACATCTGTTCCTAAGTTATTACTTGTATCTGGATTTTCTGGCTGAAACAATTATAGAACCTCGAAACTATTTTTTTAACAATAATATTATAATTAGTACTATATTTAATAGGACAAATGTTACATTTGAGCCTACTAAAAACTTGGTTGAGAGAATAAATTTTCTAAAAGAACGTTTGTTTAAATCATTCGTTGATATTGAAGAAATATATTCATTACAGTGAGGACAAAATTGTTTGGTTGCTCCTACTTTATTATTACAATGAGGACAAATTTTGACGCCATCTAAATAATTAGATGTTATTTTCATAATTGATTTTAACATGTCTTCAGCAGAATCAAATCTATCACCAACATCTTTTTCTAAGGCTTTTTCGATCAATTTTTCTGTACTTACCGAAATCTTATTATTTAAAGTTCTTACTTTTGGAAAACTAAAAGGTGGCTCATCTTGTGGATCTCTACCTGTTAATAGATGGTGCATTGTTGCACCTAAAGCAAAAATATCTGAGCGTGGCTCCATTAATCCTCTATATTGTTCTGGAGGTGCATAGCCTTGTGTACCAACCATTGTACCTTTTCTAATTGGATTAAAAAATCTAGCAATACCAAAATCAACCATATAAATTTTACCTGTTTTGGTCAAAATAAGATTAGCTGGTTTCATATCTCTATAAATTATAGGAGGTTTTTGATTATGCAAATAACTAAGAATATCACAAATTTGTATTGACCAATTTAAAACAGATTTTTCATCAAATGGTTCGTCATCTTGTTCTGATTTTTGTTCAAGATCTGTACCTTGTATATATTCCATGACAAGATAATGTCTATTACCTTCACTAAATCTATCATAAACTTCTGGTATACCATCATGGTGCATACTCGATAACATATCAGCTTCACGTAAAAAATTACTGGTAGCAATATTTCTTTGTTCTTCATCGGTAAAATGATCGAGCATTTCTTTGGCAACACATACTCGATTAGAAAATCTAGTATCGTCGGCTAAATAAATAGCACCCATGCCACCCTGACCAATTAATTTTGTTATCTTATATCTTGACTGTAATAGTGTTCCTGGTGTTAATAATCCATTAGCTGTTTTTTTGATAACTACAACAGGCTCAGGTTTTGTTAATTCGAGATCTTCTGAATCAATATTAAAATCATCTTCAAAAAAATTACTTGTATTCTCACCAATTATCTTGGTATCTACCCTCAAAGGAAAACCACATTGACTACAAAACTTTTTATCAGCTTCTGAATCAAAGCTACAGTTTGGGCATTTTATTGTAGCAGCTTTAACAGGTGGTTTATCATTTGACGCTTTTTGAGGGCGAGCAAGCAAATAATTACCACATTCGCTGCAGTATTTTTCACCTATAAGGTTTTTAAAACCGCACTTATTACAGATTAGTCCTGTACTTTTCATTTTAAATTAGCTACTGTCAATATTATTAATAACAATTTTATTTTGGGATTATTCTTTGAACTAGCAAACATAATTTTTAAGTTTATTTGCGGTCGTCGAAATCCTTGTAATACATGATATACTACCATAATGTTAAAGTAAATCAGGCAAAAATATATTTAGCTAATCATTCAATATGAAAATCACTATCAAGGAAACAGATAACGAGTATAAAATAATCAAAGAAAAGCCTTATAAAGACTTAATAAGTACAGATACATTGGTCAGCATAGGTGTGTTTTTTCTAGTATTAATACTCATAAATTTATATATACTTATACCAATATTGGTATTTTTTGCCTTGTTAGGAAGTTTACAAACAATTGAAGAAAATTTTATTGTTACTATTTATAAAAAAAAAGGTGAATTTACTATTGCTAGATATTATATGGGTATCTGGAAATATAAAATATTTAATTATAAGGCAATAGATTACAATACAGTACAAGTTGAAAAGCAAGTAACATCAATTAAAGAAGATGGTAGATTTTCTATTCAGCTGTCAACTGAATTGCCAGACTCCGAAAAAAAAGGAAAAATTTTAGTTTTGGTTAGAAATATTGATCTTGAAGATATTGAGCAGGCAAAAATAATTAGTTTCTTTTTGGACTTACTTTATGACTCAAGAATAAAATATAAAACCGAAATTAGTTTGCTAAAATAGATTTCATTTTTTTGCTCATTTATCTTATCTCTTCCTTTGCAAAGGAAGGAATAAGATAGATTTCTTGTTCCCTCCTCTGCAAAGGAGGGTTAGGGTGGATTGAGTTTCTTATCTAATAAAACCAAGAACATCATCAAGTGATGAATTATAAACTTTAAT
>JACMQJ010000650.1 GCA_014377055.1 Candidatus Sericytochromatia bacterium | reverse complement strand
TGTTAAAGAAGCTAGAAAGCTAAATATACCTGTAGTTGCTATTGTAGATACAAATTGTAATCCAGATGATGTTGATTTTGTTATACCTGGTAATGACGATGCTATCAAAGCAGTTAAATTATTAACTAGCAAAATAGCTGACGCTGCCAATGATGCAAAAGCTGGCGTTGTTCGTGCGAAAGAAGAAAAGAAAGCTCAGACCGCTGCTGCTGTTGCTGCAACTGCCGAAGCAGAAAAACCTGCTGTTGAAGCTACAACTGCTACAGTTGAAGTAAAAACAGAAGAGGCTAAAGCTTTATCTGAAAAAGATTTCGAAGAATAAATTACTATTATCCTTAATAGGTTATTAATCTATTAAGGGAATAAATATAAGTTAAAGACGCATCCAAATGCGTCTTTTTACGCAAAATATCCGTATATGATTGGGAGAAAATATTAAAGTGGAAATTACCGCAAGTCTTGTAAAAGAGTTAAGAGAAAAAACTGGTTTAGGTATGATGGAATGTAAAAAAGCTCTTACAGAAACATCAGGAGATTTAGCAAAAGCTGTTGATCATCTAAGAAAAAGAGGTGCATTAAAAGCAGAAGGCAAAAGTGATAGAATCACTTCAGAAGGCGTTATTAGCTCATATATTCACATGGGTGGTAAAGTTGGTGTTTTACTCGAAATTAATTGTGAAACAGATTTTGTTGCTAGAAGTGAAGATTTTACTTCATTAGTTAAAGATGTTGCTATGCACATCACAGCAGCAAAACCAACATATGTAAAAAGAGAAGATGTACCTCAAGATTACTTAGATAAAGAAAAAGAAATAATTTTAGCTCAATCAGGTGATGATTTGAATAATAAACCTGAAAATATTAGAGAAAAGATTTTAACAGGTCGTATAGACAAAATTTATAATCAAGTTTGTTTACTTGAACAACCTTTTGTTAAAAACCCTGATATTACTGTCAACGATTTAGTTAAAGAAAAAATTGCTAAACTTGGTGAAAATATCACTATTAAGCGTTTCACAAGATACGTTCTAGGCGAATAATCATAAGAGGAAGCATAAAAACTTCCTCTTATTTTATATGTTTCAAAATATATAAAACAAAAAAACAGCTTTGAGATTCAGTTAATGTAGGGACGTTTTAATAAACGTCCTCCTTTTAGACAGTGTCTTCTTAAAATTATGTAGGATAAAATAAATGTCAACAAAATATAATAGAGTACTAGTAAAGCTTAGTGGTGAAGCACTAATGGGTGATATGGGATATGGAATAGATCCTGTTATTGTTAATAATATTGCTGATGACATTCATGAGATAGTTAAGTTAGGTGTCAAAGTCACTATTGTTGTTGGTGGTGGTAATATTTTTAGAGGTCTTGCTGGTAGTGCCAAGGGCATGGATAGAGCAACCGCTGACTATATGGGAATGCTTGCCACGGTTATGAACAGTCTTGCGTTACAAGACTCATTAGAAAAAAAAGATGTAGCTACAAGAGTTCAAAGTGCTATCACCATTCATGAGGTTTCTGAACCATTCATTAGAAGAAAAGCGATGAGGCATCTCGAAAAAGGTCGTGTTGTTATATTTGCTGCAGGTACTGGTAACCCGTATTTTACAACTGATACAGCCGCTGCTTTAAGGGCTGCTGAAACTGGAGCAGAAGTAATACTTATGGCAAAAAATAAAATTGATGGAGTTTACGATAGTGATCCCAAAATTAATCCAAATGCCAAAAAATTTGATAAAATATCATATAAAGATGTTATTAATAAAGAATTAAAAGTGATGGATACGTCAGCCTTATCATTATGTAGAGATAACAACATTCCTATTGTGGTTTTTGACTTTACTCGTAGGGGTTGTATGAAAAAAATAGTTTTAGGCGAAAATATTGGCACTATAGTTGAAGGATAAATAATCAAATGACAGAACAACTTTTTTCTGAACTAGAAGAAAAAATGAAAAAAACCATAGAATCAGTGAAAAAACAATTTATTTCTATCAGGACTGGTCGTGCGAATGCCTCCATCTTAGACAGAATAGAAATTGATTATTATGGTTCACAAACAGCTATCAAGCAAGTAGCAAATGTTACTACTCCAGATGCTAGAACAATTTTAATTGCTCCTTATGAACGTAATATGATGGGTGCTATAGAAAAAGCTATACAAAAATCTGATTTAGGTATCACGCCAAATAATGATGGTCATGCTATTCGTTTGTCCATGCCTGCTCTAACACAAGAAAGAAGAAAACAGCTTGTAAAGGTACTAAAAAAAGAAGCAGAAGAAGGTAAAGTTGCAATCAGAAATGAAAGAAGAACTATTGTCGATAAAATAAAAAAACAAGAAAAAGATGCTATTTTAGGTGAAGATGATAGCAAAAAAGCTCAAGAAAAAGCCCAAAAGTTCACTGATAAATATATTGTTGAGATAGATAAATTAGCCGAACTTAAAGAAAAAGAAATCTTAGACGTTTAAAATATTTTGCTAAAAAAATTAATCAGTGGGACTATTATAGCTCTTTTAGTAACCTTTTCAGAATGGTATTCTCCTTTTCTTTGGTTTATAGTAGTTTGTGCTATAGCTATTTTGGGTAACTATGAATTACAAAAAATTATTGAAGAAAAAAAATATCAGCAGAGTTATAAATTAATTACAACTTTTATAATATTATTTTTGTTCTCTACTTATGTAGTTGCTTATATACCAATTCCCAGTGAATCAATATTAGATGATTTAAAATTATTACTTATACCTCAAAACTATCTGATCACTACTCATGACTGGAGAGGAATTTTTGCTGCACCAATCACAGTAGTTCAAAACTTTATACTTGGAATAGCTTTTGTACTTATAATTATTGTTAATCTTAACTATAAACCAAGAGTTAGTATTGGTGACTTATCATTTGTTTTTACTAGGATAATTTATTTAGGGTTTTTTCCAAGTTATATGATTTTACTTAGAGCTATGCCTGATGGACATAAATTTTTACTTGCTATGCTTTTTAGTTGTTCATTCTCTGATATGTTTGCCTATTTTACAGGTAAAGCCATTGGTAAAACCCCATTTGTTCAAGAAATAAGTCCTAACAAAACTGTAGAAGGTGCTATTGGTGGTGCTATAAGTTGTATAGCTTGTTTTATGACTTTTGGTTATTTTTTAATTGGTATTCCTTGGTATCATTCATTAATTTTGGGTGCAATGATTTCTATAACTGCTCCAATGGGTGACCTAATTGAATCTCTGTTTAAAAGAGATGTCGGAAAAAAAGATTCTGGAACTCTAATACCTGGTCATGGAGGTATATTGGATCGTGTTGATAGTTATATATTTACATCGTTTCCTGTCTATTTTTATATACTTTGGGCTATTTATAATTAGACTTTTTGAGATAATACAAGGATCTAAAAACCATAGTATCTGTATTTGTAGGGTCAGTGCTTTACATCTGCCCTCTTACTTTGATATTGATAAAAATAAAATAAGTTATATATCTCTTTATAATTACTTATGCGTTATCTTGATGCTCTTGAGTTTTGAATAACTCCTTCATCACTCAATAATTTACTTAGATTAGGATCTTTGAGAACATCATCAATATTCATCTTTTTACCATCAACAGTTATATTTTTACTAATTAGCCTGATACCATGACTGTAATCCTCATAAGTATTTTCATGTATTGTACTTAGAGGTTGTATCGCTTTCCCATTGGTTCGATGCCAACCATAGATAGCAACTTTACCAGTATTTTTATCTAGTTGATTAGTGATAACTACATCTTTTTGATGTCCTGCTGTTAATTGTCCTAACCGATAACCTTTATTATCTCTTTGTTGTTCAACCATATTGTTATGGTTTTCATAATATTCATTGGACATCATTTTTGAGCTTGCCTGCATTGGCTGAGGTGACATTTTTGCGGTCGCTTGTTGATATATTTGATCAACCATTTTTTTTGTTGGTAAAATTGTTCCTGTTTGATCTGCTATTTTTTGTGCTGTAATTGGATTCATCGGTATCCTAATAAAATCTTCATTTGAGCCGATAGCCAAATAATCAGGTGCAACGTGGATTGTAGCATTATGTTTTTGTCCATTATCATCAACCATACTGATATTTACATCTTTTAGATTACGAACAAAATCAGGGATATTACCTTTATTTATTTCTTGCAAAATAGCTTTTTCTCTGTCAGGTCTGGACATATTTCTAGTAACATTAATAAATTGACTTCCTGTTATGGCATTTGCTGATCTTAAAGGTAAGCCCACAATTTTATTAGCTGAAAAATTACTTATTCCAACATTAGTTTTTATATTTGTACTAATTAATGAATTGAGAGAAAATTTAATTGGTTGTGTTTCAATTAAATTTGATAATATTTTTTCTGATTTATAATTAGTCAATGAAATATTATCAGTACTTAGTTTTAAGCCTTGTAGAATATTTGTAGGATTCTGATTTATAACTTTTTTTTTCTTAAAAAGTTCACTTGGAGAAGTTAATATTGGGTTCTGTATATTATTAAATTCCATTTATAAAAACCTAAAAAATTATCATATAGTTTTATATAGGTTAGTCTTTAGAAAATAATACTTAAACTTTTGGTTAATTTTAATATATAATCTAAAACTAATAATGATGATTAAGTTGGACATCCTAATGATAAAAAGTTTTTTTAGTTTTTTTATTTGCTTAATTTTATTAAATCAATCTAGTGCGTACACCGCTGATAAAGAGGAAAATAATATTTTCCCTTTTGAGATACAACTATTACATAAATACGGATATATTAACAAAAGTGGTGATGTTATTGTTCCTCCAAAATTTGATATGGCTTATCCTTTTACGGATAATATTGCTGTCTTTAGAATAGGTAATTATTATGGATTTATCAATAAAAATAATAAAATAAGTGAAGCAAAGTTTAATAATATTAGAAGTAGTAAAGATGGTTTAATACTTGCTGAAATAGGTAATAAATGGGGCTTTTTTAATGATAAAGGTGAAACTGTAATCAAAGCTATTTTTGATGATGCTTATACATTTTCTGAGGGTTTGGCAAAAATATCTATTAATAAAAAATATGGCTACATAGATCTAAAAGGTAAGATTGTAATTAATCCTATTTATGATTATGCTGAAAGCTTTTCAGACGATTTGGCTCAAGCAAGTAAACAAAATGTTGATAGTACATTTATTAATAAATCAGGTAAGACAGTTATCAAAACAAAAAAAGATTATATTTATGATTTTTCTGAGGGACTTGCTCCAACATTAATTGATGATAAATATGGTTATATTACCAAAAGTGGTAAAAAAATTATTAGCTCAAAATTTGAGCAAGCAAGAGGATTTAAAGAAGGTATTGCTCAAGTAAAAATTAATAATAAATGGGGAATTATTGATAAAACTGGTAAATATATAGTAAATCCAAAGTTTAGTAATATGAAGCCTTTTTATGAAAACTTATGTGCGGTTGAACTTAATAATAAATGGGGCTTTTTGGATAGATCAGGTAAAATGGTTGTCAAAACTAAATATAATGAAGTGGGCAATTTTTATGAAGATTTAGCCTTAATCAAGACAGATAATAAGTATGGATATATTAATTCTAAAGGAAGTATTGTTATTAAACCATTATTTGACTCTGGCAAAGATTTTCATAATGGACTAGCATTGGTTAATGGATATTCATACATTAATAAAATGGGTAATTATATTTGGACTCCAGCAGTTTATGCCGAAGATATAGAGAAGAAAAATAATAAATCAATTGTAGAAAATCCTATTTATAATTTATCCAAAGATGATAAAGTATGTGTTAATCAGTGGGGTATTAATACAGGTTTTTGTGGGGTTATAGAGAGTGTTAGCGATAGCTCATATCTAATTAATGTTAAAGAAATCAATTGTGAAAATGGAAAATGTTTAGGTGCTTGTTCTAATAAGCTAGTGATAGATATAAAAAGTAAAAATCGTAGTGATCTTCTTATTGGAAAAAATTTATTCTTAATTGAAGTCCCAAAAGATTGTATTACTGATATTCAAAAATAAATTATAGTTGTTCAAATGAATAATCCTGACCAATAATATTAACTATTTTTTGATTATCAATAAATCTATTATCTATTTCTAATGATTCAGGACATTCAGTTATAACTTCTTTTCTACTAACTCCTAAAGACCAAATATCATGCCACCAATGCTGTTGACCATCAGACAAATTAATGCGTTGTGAATGTAAATCTGAATCTAATAAAAAAGTAATAATATTACAAATATCATTAACATGGATTAAATTAACTGTTTTATTTGAATTCTTTATTAAGCCTTTATTTAGCCAATTAAATGGATGTCTATTACCACCATATATTCCAGAAAGTTGTAAAATTAAGCTACCATTTTTCATTAAAAAATTCTCGCCTTGTATTCTACTATTATCAAGTTTTAGAGGTGAAAGTTCTGTTATAACTCCTGATTTTTCTAAATATCCAGAGGTTGTACCCAAACATATTTTAATTATTGAACTATCTTTTACATATTCATAAAACTTTTTTATTTTATCCAAAGGTTCGGCAGGAAAGTTCATTATTATAAAAGAGTTTTCTGGAATATTGACATAAGTATTCTCATCTAATAAGTCAAACTTTATTCTATTTTTAAAATCAGCTAAGTTTTTTTCAGGATCTCGACTGGTTGCAAAGACCTGATAATTAGTATTATTTTCTAAAGATTTTATTAGATATTTTCCAACAAAACCACAACCAAGTATAACTAGATTCTTTTTCATAATTACATTTTAAGAATAAGCTTACCTTGCTCTGTTGTTACACTTTGCAGAGGAGATGTTTTTAGATCTGCAAGTTTATCAAGATCAATTGTGACACCTTGTCCATCAATTTTACCATCTGTTTCTTTTAAAAGAGTACTTCTCAAAATTGAATTTGGTAATGGAATAAAACCGAAAGCTCTACCATTGCCTGGTGTTACTTTTAATTCACCAGTGCTTGCCTTGCCAAAATTAAGATCCAAACTAATTGGTAAAAAGCCCCACATAGAAGCTTTTAATTTACCTTGACCATTTGGCATACTAAAAGACATATCTTTCATTGATGAGCCAGCACCCATTTTTTGCTTTAGAGCTGTAGCTATAAACTCTTGAGGAATAGTAACTTGTCCTTGAGTTATTACTTTTTTTGATGGATCATTGATTATATCAAAAGGATCTTGAGGTGTACCATCAATAAGCTTTAGATCTGTATGCAAAAGATTAAAACCACTAAAGTTAACATTACCACCTCTAAGAGCCAAATAGTTTTCAGAATTAGCGGCTAATTTTTGTTTGGCTTTATTGTTAGGATCTTCGCCACCAACTCCAACTGTAATACTACCTTGTTCTGTAGCAATAGAGGTAATACCACCTTCAATATGAGGAGCTTTTAAAAACTTGGTAGGATTAAAATAAATTGAATCTCCAGATGTAAATAAACTACCTTTTGAATCATGAATTTTGACAACTTCACCAACTTTTATATGAAAAAAATCGAGTAAACCTTTAATCGAAACCCCATTTAACTTTATTTTATCAGGTGTAAATCTAACCATGTTATTAACTGGATTTGCATGTGCTTGACCTTCAATATCAAGATTTAGAGTAATGAATTTTTTTACTTTTATTTTGGCATCAATTACGTTTCCAGGAGCAAAGTTAATATCAATATTTCTAACGACATTTTTTGTAGCATCTGCAGCTGCTTTTGTAGCGGTATATGAAAGATCCTTATCACCAACGGTAACAAGCCCTTTTTTGAGACTAACATCAAATGATTTAAAATCTTTAAAATCAAGAGGGTCATTAGGCGTTTTATCATAGAGATCGGCACTAAAGTATGGAACTTTAATATTTAATTTTATGTCAGGATCGTCAACTTTGATTACTATATTTTGAGCATCTACACTGGTAAAATTATCGGATGCGTTTCTAACATTGGTGGCATTTTGTTGAGTATAGCCCATATTTTTAAAAACACTATAGGAATTTGCATCTCCTGTAAGCTTATTATTATTTGTAGCCATCTGCTTTATAACCTCTATAACCAATAAAAAATTTCTATCTTTTTGCTTTATTATTATGTATAGTACTTTTTAGATATAAACTTACTAGAGTTTAAATAAAAATTAACCTTTTTAACAAAATAAGTTTAACTAATAGATAACATACAATAAATTTTTGTTTAATTTATTTGCATTAAATTTAAATCTAGTGTATTTGCAAAAAAAATTAGACGGGTTAAAATTATATCAATAAGCTTTTTGAGCATATAAAAAGCTTTTCTGAGGAAAGGTTAAGACAAAGTTATATTTTTTAAAAAAAATTAAGCAAGTTTTATCCTAACCTTAACTATATATAAATATCACTATTAAGTTAGAAGAGGTTCAAATTAGATGAAATTAAAATCATCATTAATCTTGTTAGTTGGCAGCATGGTATCAATATCTGCATGTACTAATAATTCTTCAAATGTTTCAAACGTACCACAAGATTCATCAAATCAGGTGAATATTAGTTCTGTGCGTGCTGATCATGTAGTACAAATCAAATTAAAAAATCCAGCTAAAGACTTAATTAGCTTGAGTACAAAAAACTTTGACCTCTTTGGCTATAAAGTTAAACAAAAAACTGTAAATGCTAGAATATCAACAGATGAGCAAAACAAATTAACATCATTAGGATTCAAATTTAATGATACATTAGAACAAAATGTTGCAGGTAGCAGTGGTTTATTACCTGGTTATATGTCTTATGCTCAAATGAAATCAAAATTAGACATGCTTGTTGCACAAAATCCTGCAATAGCTGCTGTTACTAATATTGGTGGTACATGGGAAAAGACTCAAGGCAAATCACCTAATAATATTATCTGGTCAATAAATATCAGTAGCAAAAAAACTGCTGACAAAAAACCAGGAAGCTTATTTATTGGTGGTATGCACGCTCGTGAATTAGCTCCACCTGAAATCATGGTAAAACTTGCTGAAACCTTAATTACTCAATATGGTAAAGATCCCGCTATTACCCAGTTAGTAGATACAAGAGATATTAATATTATACCAATGGTTAATGTTGATGGTAGAATACAAGTCGAAAAAGGTAATGCTTGGCAACGTAAGAATACACATGGACAAGGTGTAGATTTGAATAGAAACTTTGATAGTCATTGGAATTATGCTGGTCTAAACGTTCCTGCTGATTGGCATGATGGTGATTCAAATCAATCTGGTGAAACATACAGTGGAACAGCACCAGCATCCGAACCAGAAGTTAAAGCAATACAAGATTTTTATGCAACTAAACCTAATTTAAATTTAGTACTTGATATGCACTCTTATGGAGAAATGTTTTTCTGGCCTGTAGGATATAGTAATGATGCTATACCAGAAACTGCAATGTTTAAGAATATCTATAATAATTCATTCAAAAACATCAATTATCAAGGTGGAACAAGTATGTCATTGTTATATCCAACAACTGCTACTACTGACGATTATGCTTATGTAAAACATCACATTATGGGACTTGGAATGGAAGTTGGTCAAAGCTTTAGACCTAATTATAGTGAAGTTGAAACTATGTGGACTCAACTTAAGCCTAATTTACTTTATTTGATTAAAGTAAGCAATACACCTGTGGCTGCTAGATAATAATATTCATAATAAGAGAAGTTGTAGAGAGCCTCTCTTAGTTATTACCTTTAGCGTAGAGTATAGAGATAAAAAAGCCTGATAGTATTAACTATCAGGCTTTTTTCATGAAAATATTAAATACTAAAAAAAAACAAAAAAATACCCCTGCAATGAGGGGCTAATCTTTAAAAAATCTTATTTTGCGACAAATCCGCCCTCTTTTGTAAGAGCTGTACTTGTACTTTCAAAAGCACCGTTTACTTTACCGCCTATAAGTTTAACTGCAGCAATAGCAACAACTGAAATGAGAGCGATAATGATTCCGTATTCAACCATACCTTGTCCATCTTCATCTCTAACTAAATTTAAAATTAAATTTTTCATAAACTTTCTTGCTCCTGTAACCAAATAACCTTTATATTTAACCTATGTATTAATTATAGAGCTTAAATTGTATATCTTGCTACTATTAAGTTAAAGTTAGTTCTATTTATAGTTAACTTATGGTTAAATCAATTAAATTAAAAATTAAAATATCATATCGGGTATTTCACCTTCAATAATTAGATCTGCTTCGGTTGAATTTTTTATTTCTTCAACTGTAATTCCAGGGGCTTTTTCGAGTAGTTTGAGACCTTCTTTAGTAAATTCGAGAACCGCCATATCCGTAACTATTTTATTAACACATTTAACTCCTGTTAATGGTAAGCTACATTTTTTTAATATTTTGGATTCGCCTGCTTTATTTTTATGTTGCATACAAACAATTACTCTTTTTGTTCCTGCCACTAAATCCATAGCTCCCCCCATTCCTTTGACCATTTTGCCAGGAATCATCCAGTTGGCAAGATTGCCTTCTTGATCTACTTCCAAAGCACCAAGTACAGTCAAGTCTATGTGACCTCCTCTAATCATGGCAAATGAATCAGCATTTGAAAAAAAACTTGCCTCTGGAATAGTTGTAATAGTTTGTTTACCAGCATTAATTAGATCAGCATCTTCTTGACCATCTATTGGAAAAGGACCTATACCAAGTAAACCGTTTTCTGATTGCAAAACTATACTAATATTTTCGGGTATGTAATTAGCGACTAATGTTGGTATGCCTATACCTAGGTTAACATAAAATCCGTCTTCTAATTCTCTGGCAATTCTTTGTGCCATTTGTTCTCTAGTTAATAAAGTCATGATTAAACCTTCCTTACTGTTTTTTGTTCAATTCTTTTTTGATAATGTTCGCCTTTAATTAATCTTTTTACATAAATTCCTGGTGTAATTACTTCTTCAGGGTTAAGAATACCAATTTCAACTATTTCTTCAACTTCGGCTATTGTTATACGTCCTGCTGTTGCCATCATTGGGTTAAAATTCCGAGCTGTTTTTCTATAAACAAGATTACCAGAAGTATCGCCAATATAACCTTTGATTAATGAAAAATCTGCTTTTAGAGGTAACTCTAGTATATATTCTCTGCCATCAATTATTTTTGTTTCTTTGCCATCAGCAATAATTGTACCAACTCCTGTTGGTGTATAAAATCCTCCTATGCCAGCACCACCAGCTCTTATTCTTTCTGCAAGAGTTCCTTGAGGTACAAGCTCTATTTCTAATTCACCACTAAGAACCATTCTTTCAAATAAATCATTTTCACCAACATAACTTGAGATCATTTTCTTCACTTGTTTTTGTTGTAACAATAAGCCTATGCCAAAATCATTAACTCCAGCATTATTACTAATACAGGTTAGATTCTTTATACCTTTTTCTCTCAAAGCAAATATTAGATTTTCGGGTATACCACAAAGCCCAAAACCACCAAGCATCAAAGTATCACCATCTTTAATATCTTTGATACTTTCGAGAGCGGATTTTATTATTTTATTCATTTTTTTTCCTTGAATATTCTAATTATATTTACCTAAAAATACTTTAAATAAACAAGTTAAAATTATACAGTTTGTCATCAAATCTGTTAAGGACTATTTTTTAATTAAAGTTAAACTACCAGGCATAGTATTGGAAG
Organism: Candidatus Sericytochromatia bacterium; assembly: GCA_014377055.1. Lineage (GTDB taxonomy): Bacteria > Cyanobacteriota > Sericytochromatia > UBA7694 > JACMQJ01 > JACMQJ01. The sequence continues at coordinate 2,118 of JACMQJ010000650.1, read as the reverse complement.
AAATAGAAATTGTTTTATCGTTGTTGATAAAAAAGTTGTAGTATTGGTTATAGGCAACTATTTTTGCATAATCTCTTGGACTAGAAAACCATCCACCAAGAGTCTTACCTGTATTTAAATTAACTTTTGGAATCAAATAAGTTTTATTTTTATAAACATCCGTTAAATAAAGATTATAATTGGTATTTTTGGTTAATCTAATAATGACATTAATTTTTCCGTCAATAATTTTATAGGGAATACCAACCTTAGGAACAGCCATGATAATATTTATTCTCATTTCCTGTGAATTAAGCTCTTCAAGGATTGCAGAGCCATCATACCATAATGGACCATCTACAAAGTAGCGATCACCTTTTTGAAAACCAGGTATATTAATAATTGGAATTGGAGCAAATGATGGATGAGGTTTTTTAATTATTTTTTTTACATTAGTTTGTTGGACAGTATTTTTAATTGTTTTTGCATCCAAACTATTACTATTTATAAACAATGATATTAAAATCAACAAAGATGTTACTAATTTAAACTTGCTCATTATTTTCCTCTTTTTTGGGAAATAACCTATTTTTTGATTCTTCAATAGACTTATTTAATTTTGCTTTTAGCCATTCTACAGGTGGTAATTCGGTTAAGTATGTAGCAACATGAATACCTGATTTATCCAGTTCAAGTAATTCCACTATTTGATCATTTTTTTCGGTACAAAGTAAAATACCCAAAGGAGTATTTTTACCTTCCTGCTTTTCATATTTGTCTAACCAACGTAGATAAAGTTCAAGTTGACTTTTGTGTTCATGTTTAAATTTTCCTAGTTTAAGTTCAATAACAATTAATCTTTTTAGCTTACGATGATAAAATAATAGATCAATGTAAAAATCGTCATCGCCTATGGTGATGCGTTTTTGTCTTGCCAAAAAAGCAAAGTCACTACCAAATTCTAATATGAAATTTTGTAATTCCGCCAAAATTGCTGTTTCTAAATCTTTTTCTGAGTAGGTATCTTTTAACCCAAGAAAATCTAAAAAGTATGGATCTCTAAAAACTAAATCAGGAGTTAATTTTGCTTCCTTTTTTAAAGCTAAAAGATCATTTTCAATAGTTTTTTCAGGTTTTTTACTAATGGCTGTACGCTCATAAAGTATTGAATCTATACGCCCTCTTAATGTTCTTACACTCCATTTATCCATTTTACACATCTCTATGTAAAATTCTCTTTTTAAAGAATCTGTTATTGGAATTAATTCTTTTATATGTGACCAACTCAATTGTCTCGACAGTGTAGAGACAATTTGAAAATTAGGGAAAACATCAACAAAACGAAGACAATGCCTCAATTGTTTTTCACTCCAACCACTGCCAAATTCTGTATGTAATTGTCCTGCTAGTATAGCGACAATATGTTTTCCATATTCAGCTCGTTTATTTTCTAAAATATTACGGTTTATTCTATTTCCAATATTCCAGTACAAAAGACTCATCTCGGAATTTACTGAAATAGCTATCTTGTTTTTACTTTGCTCAATAAGTTGTTTTATTTCTAAAAATAAACCTGATACTTCTAAATTATTTTCCATTTTCGCTCTCAATTTTTATAAGCTCAACAACCCAAATATAGGCAAGTATTGTAATTTTCCAGTTATTCATAATAAAACGATAACATACATGTTACTAAATATAATAAACTTACTCCAATACCATAGACAGTTACGCAACATTTAGTAATAAATAAATATAAATACAAGCTCCTGTATTAAAATTAATTTAGAAGAACCAAAATTAAAAAACAGGAGCTAAATTAATTATGACAGAATTATGGTCAATAATAAATTGTCTAAGAATATATTTTCCAAAAAACTTTGATACATTTACATCAATAATAAATGCAATATTGTGGAGTATCCCTAAAAATTTGGACACAATTTTAAAGAGGATATGTTTTAATGAAGAAATTTTATACAGAAGAATTTAAGAAAATGACAGTAGAATTATCTTATAGTTCAGATAAGCCAGTAGCAGAAGTGTGTAAGGATTTAGGTATATCAAATTCAATATTATATAGATGGAGGAAAGATATGAGTGTGGATGCAAAATCGCCTGATTCACAGGAGATTAAAG
>JACMQJ010000649.1 GCA_014377055.1 Candidatus Sericytochromatia bacterium | reverse complement strand
GGATAGTTTTTGATCAACAGATTGCGAAATACTGTTATTAACTTCTCCTACTCCTGCTTCAAAATGACTCTCATTAAAAAATAAATTTATGGCAAAAAATAAAATAACGATTAACCACAATACAATCATTTTTTTAGAATGCTTTAAAATGAATGAAGAATATTTACTCAACTATTACTTTTTTCCTAAAAAATTTGCTCTAAATTATATTTCATTTGTATATTAGCATGTTAATTTTAATTATTAGATTTTAGTTTTTTTGAGTTAAAGTTAAAATGTACATTCAAAATCAATACCTTAGACATGTAGCTTTAAACGTATTATTTACGTTAAATATATTTAACACAAAATCTAGGTTTCAGACTCTTTTTATACATAATTTATATCACCTACAAAATGAAATATGTTTAGCTTAAATAATTGCTTTACTTTAGTCAGTTGCTCTTTTAATAATCTAAATGTTGGAGCTAAATCTTTAAATTTATCCTTTTTATTTTTACTAACTTATGGACGACCAACTTTTTTACCTTTTGATTGTATCTTCTTTTTGTTTTTGCTAAATTAATTTTAATATAGGAGCTTATGTTCATATCTCTTTATTAATAAATGTTTTGTATCTGTCTATGGTATTGTTAGTAATATTTTAAATTTTACTATAATTAACCACCAGATATTTTTCTCTATAATATAATGTATGAATCAATATGAAAGAATACATGAGTTTTAAATGCAATTATTTTTAACAGATCCTTTATTAGAAGGACTTAACGAAGAACAACAAAGAGCTGTAACCAATATAGATGGAGCAGTTCAATTAGTAGCAAGTGCGGGAAGTGGCAAAACAACTGTTTTAACTAGGCGTATAGCCTATATGCTTAAGGAAGGTATCAAACCAGAATCAATTTTAGCTGTTACTTTTACAAAAAAAGCCGCAACCGAAATGCAATCACGATTAAAAAAAATAGTTTCATCAAAAAAAATAGCTGAGAGCGTCTCAGTTGGTACATACCATTCTCTATTTTTGGAAATATTAAAACCTCATTATGCTCTCCTTGGTTTTACTGGTGAAAAGCCCCCAGCCTTATGTATAGATAATAGACAAAAAATAATTTTAAAAACTGTACTTAGTGAGGTTAATTCTTCATTTGTTCAAGATGAAGCTGTAAGCCTAGTTGGTCAAATAAAAAATACTGGCGTCTATCCAGAAGAATATTTACAAATGGTTTCGAGAGGTCTTAAACCAGTAAAAGGTATTAATGACGAAGATATAGAAGCATTAGGGCAGATTTATTTTAAGTATCAAAAATATTTATTAGAAAATAATTTAATCGATTTTGATGATATATTAATGCTTACTCGTAAATTATTACAAACTAGTACCGAAGTTAGAGAAAAAATTCAAGCTAAATATAAATATTTATTAGTTGATGAGTTTCAGGATGTCAATCAAGTTCAATATGATATTACTAAATTATTAGCATTTCCACAAAATAATTTATTTGTTGTTGGTGATGATGCTCAAAGTATTTATCAATTTAGAGGCTCAGATGTCAATATTATTTTAAATTTTTCTGTAGATTATCCTAATACCAAAATAATTAAACTTGAGAGTAATTATCGTTGTACTCCTGAGATCATAGACTTATCAAATAAACTAATTAAATTTAATCGTGAGCAAATACCAAAAGTTGTTAAAGCTCATAAAAATAGTCTAAGTAACTCTGTCAGTTTTACGATCAATGAAGATGTTACACAAGAAAGTTTTAATATAGCCAAACAAATTAAAGGATTCCTGTTACAAGGAATTAAACCTGAAGAAATAGCTGTTTTGTATAGAAATCATACTCAGGCAAGTTATCTTGAAGAGGATCTCGTTGGCTGGAATATTCCTTATGTTATTCATAAAAGTGGTAGTTTTTATGATATGCCTGAAATACAAGATATGTTTGCCTATCTATATCTAGCACGTGGAGAAAAAGAAGATTTGGAGCAAGGAATGGAAAGAGCATTTCGTGCAATGAGTATCAATAATCTAAGTGCTGAGGCGATTAGAAATTATGCAAAAAAGAATGAAGTTGATATGTTAGAAGCTTGTATGGCTGCTATGTCCTTAAATATTCATCCTGGTCAAAAGCCCATGGTAGACAGATTAGTAAATACAGTATTACGTTGGCAAGCAATGGCAAAAACTATGAATGTTGCAGACTTAATAAATGCAATACTTGAGTCATCTGGTTATGTTAGAAAGCTAGAGCATAAGGGTACAGAGTCATCACAAAACTCAATTAATAATCTAAGTATTATTTATGATCGTGCTTTAAAATGGGAATGTAAAACTATTACCGAATTTTTTAAAGCAATTGAGCAACAAGAAATTAGGAAAAAAGAAGCTAAGGGCAAAAAACAAGCTGTTCAATTAATGACTATTCATAGTTCAAAAGGTATGGAATTTGATGCTGTTTTTTTAATGGGAGTTGAAGAAGACATTTTACCTCACAAAAAATCTGTTAGTATTGGTAATGTCAGTGAGGAAAGAAGGCTTTGTTATGTAGCAATCACAAGGGCTAGAAAATATTTGAATCTATCAAGAGTTGATTTTCGTAATAGATTTGGTAAAAGATATAAAACGGTTGTTTCTCCATTCTGGCAAGAGATGAACGATCAAGTAACTATTTAAAAAAAGGATTATTTATAATGAAGTTTGAATTACAAAAAGGCGATCTCTCAGATGAAGTAACAGAGATATATTTAAATAGTAAATTTATCTCTGTTGACACAGAAACTCTTGGGTTAAATAATCTTAGAGATAAGCTTTGCCTTGTCCAACTATGTAATGAAGATGAAAAAGTTATTTTATTGCAAATAAGCTCAAAAGATACTCCTAATCTTAAAAAGACTTTGGAAAGTGAAAATAGTACAAAGCTTTTTCATTATGCCAGATTTGATTTAGCTATTCTAAAACATGATCTAGCTATTAATGTAAAAAATCCTTATTGTACAAAAATAGTTAGTAAGCTTGTCAGAACTTACACAGATAAACATGGTCTAAAAAATCTAGTTTCAGAATTATTAGGAATAGATCTTGATAAAAGCTCACAAACTACTGATTGGAGTGAACCCGAATTAAGCAAAAAGCAACTTGAATATGCTGCTAATGATGTCTTATTTTTGGTAAGATTAAGAGAAAAATTAGAATTAAAACTCAAAAGAGAAAATAGAAGTCATCTTGCTGAAGAATGTTTTAAGTTC
>JACMQJ010000131.1 GCA_014377055.1 Candidatus Sericytochromatia bacterium | reverse complement strand
GTAAATTGTGCTTTTAATCTTTTTGGTCTTTCTATAGTTACTTTATAATAGCCAAAGTCTTTATTATCAAACACTTTACTGGCAATACCCTCATCACCATGACGCTCAATAGCAGTCAAATCACTATAGACTTTTACAATCTCTGTAATATGCTCAGGGGCAAACTCACAATTCTTATTCCCCAGATTCTTACGAAGCTTACGATACATTTGTGAGGCATCAATCAGTTGCACTTTTCCTTTACGTTCATTTGGCTTATTATTTGATAAAACCCAGATATAGGTTGTAATACCTGTATTATAAAAAAGGTTATTAGGTAATTGAATAATTGCATCTAACCAGTCATTTTCTATAATATACCTGCGAATATTACTTTCACCACCACCAGCATCTCCTGTGAATAAGCTACTACCATTATGAACAGAAGCAATACGTGAACCAAGAGGACTTTGAGAGAGTGGTTTCATCTTATTGACCATTTCCATTAGAAAAAGTAACTGACCATCAGATGAACGTGGGGTTGCTTCTGCATCTTCTTCATTTCCCCAGTAATCTTTTAATTTAACTATAAAACGTGGGTCGATAATATCTTTACCATCTTTGATGTATTTTAATTCACTAGCCCATGATTTTCCATAAGGTGGATTGGATAACATATAATCAAAAGATGTTCCTGCAAATTCATTGGTAGAGAGGGTTGAACCAATACGAATATTCTCAGGATTATTTCCTTTAATCATCATATCTGATTTACATATAGCATAAGTTTCATCATTTATTTCTTTTCCATATAAATAAACATCAGAATTAACTGCCCTTATTTCTCCCTCTTCATCTTTAATAAAATTCTGTGACTCTGTGAGCATACCACCACTCCCACAAGCTGGATCATAGATGGTCATTACAGGAGGAAGATTATTTTTTATAGGTTCAAAAATAACATGTGTCATCAGGTCAATTACTTCACGTGGTGTAAAATGCTCTCCTGCTTCTTCATTGTTATCTTCATTAAATTTCCTTATTAATTCCTCAAAGACATAACCCATACCAAGATTGGATAATGGGGGTAACTTTCTGCCATCATTATCAAGTTTTTCAAACGGAGTAAGATTGATATTTGGCGAAGTAAATTTTTCAAGTACATTCAGCAACACATCTTTTGACGAATAATTAAATCAAAATGATAATTTTGATTTAAAATATTTCAAAAAGGCTTATTTTGATAATGGCGAAAATTCAAGCAAGAAAGACTAATTTAATTTTTTAACATACAGATAATTAAAGAGGCATAATAAATACGCCTCCTTGATATATTCTAAATAATTAGATCTCGATTAAACTAATATCTATAATACCTTCCATACTTTTTAATTCTTCCATTACCTGAGCTGAAACACTTTCATCAACACTAATCATCATCATTGCTTTTTTGTCACTAATATTTCTGCCTAGATCCATTCTAGCTATGTTTATATTATTTTGACCCAAAACACTACCTATACGACCTACCATACCAGGCTTATCAACATTTTTTGTTGCCAACAATCTACCTTGAGGAACAAAACTAATATCATATTCATCAATCTGAATAATTCTTTCGTCTTGACCATTGAGAACAGTTCCCGAAACGACTCTTTCTTCATTATCAAAAATAGCTTTGACTGTTAGGACACTTTTGTAACTTGTATC
>JACMQJ010000648.1 GCA_014377055.1 Candidatus Sericytochromatia bacterium | reverse complement strand
TCTTAACTCAAGAATATTTTTTTGTTCATCTTTAGGATGTATTTTTTTTGTGTGATCAAGTGTTATACCATCAATACTTATTTTACCTGAATCAAAAGCCTCAAGTTGGTTTAGGCAACGTAAAAAAGTACTTTTACCGCATCCACTAGGACCAATCACAACCGAAAGCTCACCTTTTTTTTGTGTCCAATTTACTCCTTTAAGGATTTCATTGTTGCCATAACTTTTTCGGAGTTCCTCAATAACGATCATTAACTAACCCTCTCAAAACAAATTATAAAAAATAATACTAATTTTTAACGCTCATTTGACATTCTTCTTTCAATACTCTTAGCAAAGAGTGAAGCTGGATAACTCATCAAAAAGTATATACCAGCAGTCATTAAACCCAAACCAATATAATCATAAGTTACAGATGCCATATAATTATAGTTTTTAGTTAGTTCAACCATACCAATTGTTGAAACAATTGATGAATCTTTAAACATTGAAATAAAATCATTGGTAACAGGTGGTATAACAACTTTTATTGCTTGGGGTATGATAATTTTTCTTAGAGCCATAGGTTTTGTCATTCCTAAAGCCAGAGCGGCTTCCATTTGACCTTTTGGAATAGATTTTATGCCAGCACGATAATTTTCTGATTCATAAGCGGCATAATTTAAGCTAAGACCAATAATTGCTGCTGAAAAAGAATTAAACTTAATGCCAATTTCGGGTAAACCATAATAAATAATATATAACTGAATTAATAATGGTGTCCCTCTAAATACTTCTACATAAGTACCAAAAATAAATTTTAAAGGTTTTGGTCCATACATTCTAATAATAGCAACACTCAAGCCTAATATAACAGCAATTATCATGGATAGAAAACATAATTCAACAGTTAATAATGCACCTTTTAAGAGGATTGGTAATTCTACTGGAACTCTTTGTAAAAAAGTTTTTTTGGTAATTTCTTCAACTGCATCTTCTTTAAAATTACTTAATTCACTTTGTTTATCTGTCCATAAATTCCATTTTTTGTATATTTTCTCTAGTTCGCCTGATTCAAGCATATCTGATATTACTTGATTCATTTTAGAAAGTAATACTTTATCTTCTTTTCTAACACCTATTCCATAATATCCTTTATTAAATGGTTTGCCTACAAACTTAAGTAATTTATTCGGCTTTGCATAAAAATTCGCTATTGGTAGTTCAAGCAGGACAGCCTCAGTTCTTTTGATTGCCAAATCTGAATAAGCACCAACAACGGTTGGATATAGCATTAAATCTTTACCTGGAACAAGCCCCATATCCGAAAGTATTTTCATTGCTGCCGAGGCTGAAAGTGTTCCAACAGTGTGACCTTTTAGGTCTTTTTGTTCATGGATAGTTGTATTTTCTACACCAACAACAATTTGTTGAGAGTAAACATAATAAGGTCGAGTAAAATTTATTTCTTGTTTTCGGGAAGGTGTAATTTCGATACCTGAAAAGACTATATCAAAGCTTTTTCTTTTTAGAGCTGGTATAAGTGTATCCCAATCATTTTGTATCATTTTGTCTTTGATACCTAGTCTTTTTGATATAATTTTCATCATATCTACTTCAAAGCCTATTAATTCAGTTGGTTTATTTGGATCGTAGTAACAATAAGGAGCACCACCCTCAGCGTCAGATCCCCAAGTTAAGAATTTCTCAGCTTTTATTTTTTGCCAGGTATCGTCTGTTTCTGATGCAAAAGCAGGTAAAGATATAAAAAAAGCTATAAAAAAGATGTAAATGCAAAAACTAACATTATATTTTTTATTATACAACTCACAGGCCTCACAAAATGACTTTTCAAAAATACACTTTAAATCAGGAGCTTATTTTTAAATTTAAACTTGATTGATATAGCTAAAAACTTATTTAACAACAAAATATCCTATCACAAAAATTTAGTTATCCTAAGGATTGTTAAAACTTTTTACCCTTATTTTAATTAAAGTTGTGTGAAGCT
>JACMQJ010000647.1 GCA_014377055.1 Candidatus Sericytochromatia bacterium | reverse complement strand
ATCAGATTATCAATCATTCTATTTTTATTTTACAGTATAGACTGTAAACCTTCTCTGACATACATCTCTCCTGAATAAGTTAATGTATACTTAACCATATTATTTTCTTCATTAGATAAAGATAATAAACCTTTTTCCATATTTATTAAAATATATCTTTCAACATTTTCAACATTTAATAATTTATAAAGATCGTTTTCAGAAAAAGAGTTACATTTTTCGTATTTCTCAAGATAGTAAGCAGCCACAATAACTTTATCCAGATCATCATTGGGCTTTTTTAGATCAATAAATTCTTCAATACTAATATTTTTTATGATTCTAATTTCTGGCGTATCATTGTTTCTATAATTATTTAACTCTTTGTCTGTCTTATTTTTACTAAAATTAGATTTATTAGAACTATTAATAAAATTTTTCCAGTTTTCTATCTGTGACTCAACATAATCTTTTTCACCTGAAAACTCTATCTCAAGATCACCATTTTTAAATCTAAAGCTATTTTCTATCATAATATCATTCTAAAAGTAATGTTCAACTTATTATATTATATCTGATTAGATAATCCAAAAGATAGTTTATGTACTTGTTAAAAATGGGTTTGCAGATACATAGACTAAAATCTGTAATCAATGTCATACCTGTCTACACAGTTATGACAGTAATCATAAAGTTATTTAAAAACTATAAACCAATTTTACTTGAGTATAAGTTTTTTGTGCAGTTCAATTATTCAATTCAAATATCTAAGATATAATCTAAATCAACAGAATAGTTGTAGGACTTAGTAGAATATATGAAAGATTTTGAAATCAATCCCGATAGTGATATAGCTCTTGAAGACGAAGAAGAGATAGCACTAAAAAGACCTAGTATGTATAGGGTTTTATTACATAATGATGCTTATACACCCAGAGAATTTGTCGTTATAATACTTCAATCTGTTTTTCATAAATCAGAAGAAGAGGGAAAAAAGATTATGACTGAGGCACATACAAAAGGTATGGCAACAGTTGGTATTTACACCCATGAAATAGCCAGTACAAGTATATATTTGGTAGAAAAGATGGCTGACGAATATGGATGTCCTCTTAGATGCACAATGGAAGAAGTCGAAATATAAGTGGAAAATTCGAATCCAAAAAAAGATTTTTCTCAACTTATTGAGCGTCTGAAAAATCGAAATGTATTCGTTATTAAAAGTTTTGTCGATCTTTTCATTTTAATACATTATATGTATGTAGAATTACGTACTTTATTTAAATTAAAAAGAAAGATAAAAAAATTTAGCCGAAAAGAAATTAATAAAAAGTTTTTAAAAATAGAAACAGGTGAAAAAATGATTAGTAAAGAACTTGAAGGTACACTTAAAATGGCATTTAAAGATGCCAAAAAAAGAAGACATGAATATATAACTTTAGAACATATACTCTATGCTTTGACATTTGATAAAACTGCAGCGAATATTCTAACAAATTGTGGTGCAAATGTTAAAAGTCTTAGAAAAGATGTAGAAAAATTTTTGGTCGAATCAATACCAGTTGTTGGTGATGAATATAAAGATGTTGAACCACTCTATACTCTCGGGGTTCAACGTGTTTTACAATTTGCAGCAATACATGTACAAACAGCCGATAAAGAAGAAATTACAGGTGCAGATATTCTAGTTTCAATGTTTAGAGAACGTGAGTCTCATGCTGTATATTTTCTTTCACAACAAAATGTGACAAGACTTGATGCCATAAAATATATTTCACATAAAATCTCAAAAATTCAATCAGATGATTCAAGTGAAGAATCAGATGGAGCAGCTATTCAAGATGAAGTAGATTCAGAACCAGATAACAAAAAGAAAAAAAGTGCCTTAGAAAATTATTGTATTAATCTTAATAAAAGAGCAAAAGAAGGTAAAATAGATCCTTTAATCGGAAGAGATAAAGAATTAGAAAGAATAGTACATGTTCTTGCTAGAAGAAGAAAAAATAATCCTATTATGGTAGGAGATACAGGTGTTGGTAAAACTGCAGTTGTTGAAGGCTTGGCATTACATATAGTTAATCATAAAGTACCAAAAATACTTGATAATGCAGTTATTTATTCTCTTGATATGGGCTCGTTACTAGCTGGTACAAAGTTTAGAGGACAGTTTGAAGAACGTCTTAAAGCTGTTTTAGCTGGTATCCAAAAGGAAGAAAATGCTATTCTTTTTATTGATGAAATTCATACAATTATAGGTGCAGGTGCTACATCTGGTGGAACAATGGATGCATCAAACTTATTAAAGCCTTCTCTTTCTAATGGTGATTTAAGATGTATTGGCTCAACTACTTACCAAGAATATAAGACATATTTTGAAAAAGATAGAGCCTTATCAAGAAGATTTCAAAAGATAGAAATTAACGAGCCAAGTGCTGAAGATACATTTTTAATTCTCAAAGGATTAAAAGCCAATTATGAAAAATTTCATGGTGTAACCTATTCTGATGAAGCTTTAAAAGCTGCGGCTGATCTCTCAGCAAAATATATTAATGATCGATTTTTACCAGACAAAGCAATAGATATTATTGATGAAGTTGGAGCGTCATTAAAACTTAGTGCCAAAGGAGAAAAAATCGTAGTTACACCTCTTGATATTGAAAATATGGTTGCCAAAATAGCAAAAATACCTGCTAAAACAGTTCAAGTAGATGACAAAAAAAGACTTAAAGAACTTGATATTGAGCTAAAAAAAGTTGTTTTTGGTCAAGATCAAGCTATTGATAAAGTTACCAATTCTATTAAGCTTTCTCGTTCAGGTCTCAATGAACCCGATAAACCAGTAGGCTCATTTCTCTTTGCAGGGCCAACAGGAGTTGGTAAAACTGAGATAGCCAAACAACTTGCCAAAACAATGGGTATTGAATTTTTAAGATTTGATATGAGTGAATATATGGAAAAGCATACAGTTTCTAGATTAATTGGTGCTCCTCCTGGATATGTAGGATTTGATCAAGGTGGCTTATTAACTGACGCTATTCATCGTACACCCCATGCTGTTTTACTTTTAGATGAAATAGAAAAAGCTCATCCAGATTTATTTAATTTGTTATTGCAAGTTATGGATAATGCAACTTTAACTGATAATAATGGTAGAAAATCAGATTTTAGAAATGTCATCTTGATTATGACAACTAACTCTGGTGCAAGAGAGATGAGTACTAATCCTATTGGTTTTAATAAAACAGATAATTTTGATAAAAGTATCAAAGCTATTGAAAATATGTTTAGTCCTGAATTTAGAAATAGATTAACTTCTATTATTAAATTTAATCCTCTATCAATAGATACTATGGGTAATGTTGTCGATAAATTTATTAAGCAATTAAATGATCGTATGAAAGAGAAAAAAGTGGCTCTAACACTTGATGAAACAGCTAGATTATATTTAGCCAAAAAAGGTTATGAGCCCGCTTATGGTGCTAGACCTTTGGGAAGACTTATACAAACCGAAGTAACTCAGGTCTTATCCGAAGAAATTCTTTTTGGTAAACTTGAAAAAGGTGGAAGTGTCGTCATTGATGCTGAAAATAATAAACTCAAATTTGAATATTTTGATGCTGAAAAAGAAAAAATAAACCTTTCTAAAGTTGAAGAAGAGGTAGCTTAAGAGACTCACCCTCTAGCCTTTTCTTTTTAAAACAAAGGGTTAGAAGGTGAGTTTCTTTAAATCTTAATAAGATAAGTCTATTCTTATTTACATAAATTTCCAAAAATAGTATAATGTTAAGATTAACAAGATTAAAGCTATAAGACTTTTTAAGCTTTTTTGT